>NZ_RZSF01000570.1:0-2357 GCF_004023325.1 Mesorhizobium sp. M1A.F.Ca.ET.072.01.1.1
GGTTGAAGGCGGGCTGGACAGGCGACCCGTGACCGCGGCGGAGATCGCCGCAATCGAACCGGCCCTGCACGGCGACTTTCATGGTGGCTTCTACACGCCATCCGACTCGACCGGTGACATCCACAAGTACACCACGGGGCTGGCCCAAGCCTGCACAAGGCGCGGCGGCACCTTCCTCTACGACACCAGAGTCACCCGCATCGAGCGGCGTAACCCATTCCGATTGACATATTCAACCCGTTGCGCGGGCGGACTAAGCGCCGAACAGGCCATAGAAGCTGATGGAATCGTGGTGTGTGCGGGCTCGCACAGCCGTGACATTGCGGCCATGCTCGGCGATCGCCTCAACATATATCCGGTTAAAGGATACTCGATCACCGTCGACCTCAATGATCCCTCGGCACAGGCGGCCGCGCCCTGGGTGAGCATTCTGGATGACCGAGCAAAAATCGTGACTAGCCGTCTCGGCGCTGGACGGTTCAGGGTGGCGGGCACCGCTGAGTTCAATGGCGTCAACCGAGACATTCGCGATGACAGAGTTAGGCCGCTGGTCGATTGGACGCGGACACTGTTCCCGAGTGTCACGACCAACCGGATCGTCCCGTGGGCCGGGTTGCGACCGATGATGCCGAACATGATGCCCCGCGTCGGCAAGGGACGCGCGCCGGGTGTATTCTATAATACCGGGCACGGCCACCTCGGCTGGACCTTGTCGGCTGCGACCTCCGCCATACTTGTCCAAGCCATTGCGGCAGACCTTCCCGTCGAGCGGTTGGCAGCGTAGTAGGAGGGCGGGGCAATGAGCCGTGAGCCTGTCCATGCGACGTGGGTTGGGATTGCGGGATTGAAGATCGCGCGGGAACTGCACGACTTCATCCGCGACGAAGCCTTGCCTGGAACAAGCATCAGCAACTCAGCCTTTTGGGCTTCGTTCTCCTCGATCGTACACGATCTCGCGCCCCGCAACCGCGAGCTGCTCGCCGTGCGAGACGTCATTCAACAGAAGATCGACCAGTGGTACCGCCGAAACGGGCCGCCGGAGGACAGGGAGAAGTACAAGGCTTTTCTGGCCGAAATCGGCTACATCGTGCCGGAGGGGGCGGATTTTAGCGTCACGACGAAGGACGTCGATCCCGAGATCGCGGTGGTCGCCGGGCCGCAGCTGGTGGTACCGGTGATGAATGCGCGCTATGCGCTCAACGCCGCCAATGCGCGCTGGGGTTCGCTCTACGATGCGCTCTACGGCACCGACGCCATCGCCGAGGCCGGCGGCGCCGAAAAGGGCAAAAGCTTCAATCCCGTGCGCGGCGCCAAGGTCGTTGCCTGGGCAAAGAGCTTTCTCGACGACTCCGTGCCGCTCACCTCCGGCAAATGGGCCGGGGTGAACGGGCTTACAGTCCAGGGCAGCATCTTGCGGCTCAGCGCCGGCGCCGGCGGCACCACGCTGGCCAACCCGAAACAGTTTGCCGGCTATCGCGGCGATGCCGCCAACCCTGAAGCCATCCTGCTGGTCCAGAACGGGCTGCACGTCGAAATCCTGATCGACCGCGCCAACCAGATCGGCCGCACCGATCCGGCCGGCATTGCCGACGTCATCCTGGAATCGGCGCTGACCACCATTCAGGACTGTGAGGATTCGGTCGCGGCGGTGGATGCCGAAGACAAGGTCGTCGTCTACCGCAACTGGCTCGGCCTGATGAAGGGCGACCTCCAGGAAGAAATCAGCAAGGGCGGCAAAAGCTTCGTGCGCAAGCTCAACCCCGACCGCGCCTGGACGGCGCCCGATGGCGGCGCGCTCAGCCTGCCCGGCCGCTCGCTGATGCTGGTCAGAAACGTCGGCCACCTCATGACCAATCCGGCGATCCTCGACCGCGACGGCAACGAGGTGCCGGAAGGGATCATGGATGCGGCAATGACGGCGCTGATCGCGCTGCACGATGTCGGCACGAACGGACGGCGGATGAATTCCCGCGCCGGGTCGATGTATGTGGTCAAGCCCAAGATGCATGGGCCGGAAGAGGTCGCCTTCGCCGTCGAGATTTTCGACCGCGTCGAAGCGCTGCTCGGCATGGCCAAAAACACGATCAAGATGGGCATCATGGACGAGGAGCGGCGCACCACGGTCAACCTCAAGGAGGCGATCCGCGCGGCAAAGGAGCGCGTCGTGTTCATCAACACCGGCTTCCTCGACCGCACCGGCGACGAGATCCACACCTCGATGGAAGCCGGGCCGATGATCCGCAAGGGCGACATGAAACAGGCCGCCTGGATTTCCGCCTATGAGGCGTGGAATGTCGACACCGGGCTCGAATGCGGGCTGGCCGGCCACGCCCAGATCGGCAAGGGCATGTGGGCGA
>NZ_RZSF01000571.1:0-2355 GCF_004023325.1 Mesorhizobium sp. M1A.F.Ca.ET.072.01.1.1
GTACTTGAATACTATATCCCCGCCGAACCCCTGAGCGATACCCCGGGCGACTGCCGCGATCTCTCGCTCGGCGAAGTCTCTCAGGGTGGACGCCAGCGCCCTAACGGTTCCGGAGATGGCAACTTGATCGGGAATGACATTGTAAGCCTGGGCGGCACTCAGCTTGGTGACGGATATCACCAGCGATTCCAAAGGGTCGGTCCTGCGCGAAACCAAAGCCTGCAGACCCACAATGATCTGAGCTGCGATAACAACGGGGTCAACGGTTCGATGGGGATTGGCCGCATGGCCGCCAGTGCCCTTAACAATGATATCGAAGTCATCCTGCGAGCCCATGATTGAACCGGGGCGGATGCCAAACTTGCCGATATCGATACCCGGCGCAATGTGCATGCCATAAACTTGGGATATTCCGAAGCGATCCATAATCCCTTCCTGAACCATCTTCAGGGCTCCCGACGGCAGCTCCACTTCTTCGGCAGGTTGAAAGATCAGGGCGACAGTGCCTTTGAAGTTTCGGCTTTTGGCCAGATGTTTCGCTGCACCCAAAAGCATGGCCGTATGGCCATCGTGGCCGCACGCATGCATATTGCCCGGTATTTTCGACGACCAGGGTTTGTTGGAAGCTTCAACGATCGGTAGAGCATCCATATCCGCCCTCAAACCAATCGTCGGACCGTCTCCGCCCTCACCTTGAATCAACGCGACGATGCCAGTCTCCGCAATACCCGTCTCGATGTGCTTGATGCCGAACGAAGCCAGTTTTTCCGCCACAAAC
Source organism: Mesorhizobium sp. M1A.F.Ca.ET.072.01.1.1 (assembly GCF_004023325.1). Classification (NCBI taxonomy): domain Bacteria; kingdom Pseudomonadati; phylum Pseudomonadota; class Alphaproteobacteria; order Hyphomicrobiales; family Phyllobacteriaceae; genus Mesorhizobium; species Mesorhizobium sp. M1A.F.Ca.ET.072.01.1.1. Next base: position 779 of record NZ_RZSF01000571.1, read on the forward strand.
CTCGCTGTGTTCTCCAACCGATAATCCAACTCCGGATTTTCATGTAGATAGCGGCGCCACTCGGTCGCCTCGCGCTGTAGTTCCCGGAAAGTTTCAATGCTTGTCATGCTGCATTAGCCTTTTTGAAATGCATTCTTCGGAACCACTTTGCCACATTCTGCTGAGATGGACGGCGGTTATGCGCAGGCTGTTCCTAAGAGCGTGGGATAGCAATCCAAGCCAACCCGTCCGCTCGATAGGACTGAGAGTGGTACATGAGCGCGTCGGCGTGGCGCCAAACTGCACCGGCTGTTGAAACGTATACTACAGAAAGCGGGGCTGCTTGAAATGGGAGTAGGTCTCCTCCAGTGAAGCCGACCACAAGAGGCCCAATGGGAGGTAAATGAGCAACGGGATCGCCGCCGCTCATGCCGGCTGTGGGGGCAAGCCGGTCTTTTCGATCGCATACACTGCCGCGGCCTCGTCGTTGTCGGAAGTACCGCCCGTTAATACCTCCGCGCCAAGAAGGTCACCGGCTTCGTTGCGGAACAAAACTCCACTAGCAACGGGAACGATCTTCCCGTCCAACACGGCAGTAAGTCCGGCCACGAAATGCGGCCGCTCGGCCGAAGCCTTGTCGAGCCAGCGCGATCCGGAGCCCACGGCGAGCGCACCGAAGGCTTTCCAGGTTGCGATCTCAAAGCGGAGCATCGATGCTCCATCCTGCTTCTGGAACGCGATCAGTTGACCCCCGGCGTCGAGGATCGCGACGCTCAGCGGCTTGAAGCCCCTCTCCTGCGCTGCGGACAGCGAACTCGCGTGATTATATTGGCGGCTGTCAGATTCAGTACGCCATGTCAGTTATCGTCAGCACTTTCGCAAATTGTCCTGGCCTTCAACTGGAACCTCCGCTTATGCAGCACCGGCTCGGTGTAGCCGTTGGGCTGGACGCGGCCTTTAAAAACGAGGTCGCAGGCGGCGAGGAAGGCGATGGAGCTGTCGAAGTCGGGCGCCATCGGCCGGTAGAGCGGATCGCCCGCGTTCTGGCGGTCGACGACGCCGGCCATGCGCTTCATCGTCTCAATCACCTGAATCTCGGAGCAAACCTTATGGTGTAGCCAATTGGCGATGTGCTGCGACGAGATGCGCAGCGTGGCGCGGTCCTCCATGAGGCCGACATCGTTGATGTCTGGCACTTTCGAGCAGCCGACCCCCTGGTCAATCCAGCGCATGACGTAGCCCAGAATGCCTTGCGCATTGTTGTCGAGCTCGCGCTGGATCTCGTCCGGCGTCCAGTTCGGCCGCACAGCCACCGGCACCGACAATATGTCATCGAGCTTGGCCTTCGGCCGGCTCTTCAACGCCGCTTGGACGGCATGGACATCGACCTTGTGATAATGCGTGGCGTGCAGCGTCGCCGCCGTCGGCGATGGCACCCAGGCGGTGTTGGCGCCGGCCTTGGGATGCGCGATCTTTTGTTCCAGCATCGCCGCCATCAGATCCGGCATCGCCCACATGCCCTTGCCGATCTGGGCGTGGCCGGCCAGCCCGCATTCGAGCCCGGTGTCGACATTCCACGCCTCATAGGCGGAAATCCA
>NZ_RZSF01000572.1:0-2334 GCF_004023325.1 Mesorhizobium sp. M1A.F.Ca.ET.072.01.1.1
GTTCCGGCGCGGGCGGCGCGGCTACGAACTGACGGAGGCAGGCAGCGCACTCTACGGGCGCGGAAAGGCAGTCAGCGAGCAGGCCAATGCATTCTCATTGCTTGCGCTGGGCTCGGTCGAGGCGATCGAGGGTACGGTGCGCATCGCTGCCTCGGAGGTGGTTGCGGCCTGCGTGCTGCCGCAGATCACGGCGCGCCTTGGCGAGGAAGAGCCGGGCATCGAGGTCGAGATCGTCGCTTCCAACCAGGTCGAGAACCTGCTGCGGCGCGACGCCGACATCGCCATCCGCATGGTCAGGCCGGCGCAGAACGAGCTGATGGCGCGCAAGGTCACCGATATCGCGCTCTGCATATGTGCTGCGAAATCCTATCTCGACCGACATGGACGCCCGCAGAAGCCGAGCGATCTCGTCGACCATCCTTTGGTCGGTTTCGACCGCAGCGATGAGATCGTTCGCGGCCTCACCGCGTTTGGCATCCCGGTCAGCCGCAGCAACTTCCGCTTCAGGACCGACAACCAGATCGTGCTGTGGGAGGCGGTGCGGGCCGGCAATGGCATCGGCATCGGCCAGGAGCCGCTCGCTAGCCGCGATCCTCGACTGGAGAAGCTGTTGCCGGAGGTTCCCTTGCCCGAGCTGCCGGTGTGGCTTGCAATGCACCGTGACGTGCGCACCAGCATGCGCATCCGGCGCGTCGCGGATTTTCTGCATGAAGAGCTGAAGCGCTACTCCGCCGGCGCAGGCTCGGCGGCGAATTCGGCGCGGTGAGCCAAGTTTGCCATCAACAGCACGACGACCAGCAGGCCGGAAAGCGCGACGAAGATCGGGCCGAAGCTCGAATGCTCGGCGACGAAGCCGATCGCCGACGGCGCCACCAAGATTCCTGAATACCCCATGGTGGTCACGACGCTCATGCCGGTGCCGGAAGACAAGCCTTCCTGGTTGCCGCCGGCCGAAAACAGGATCGGCACCATATTGGCGATGCCGAAACCGCAGAAGGCGAAAGCGGCAATGGCAAGATAAGGCGAGGGGGAGAGGCCCGCCACGAACAGGCCGGCGGCAGCGACAAGCGCCGAGCCGCGCAGCGTCGCCACCGCGCCGAAGCGGTTGCGCACGCCGTCGCCGAGAAAGCGCATGAGCGCCATGACGCCGGAGAAGGCAGCATAGGCGAGGCCGGCAATCGCAAGGTCGGCGCCGAGCTCTTGCTGGAGGTAGAGCGCGGCCCAGTCGAGCACGGCGCCCTCTGAGACCATGGTGAGCAGCGCCATCAACCCGACCAGATAGACAATTGTGTGCCGCGGCAGCGTAAATTTCTGATGCCCGGCGGCCTGCGGCCTGTCGTCGGCGATGAGGTAGCCAACAGCAAAGGCGATGACCAAAAAGGCGAGCGCCGTCACCGCAATCGCATGCGCGAGATAGCCGTAGTTCTGAATGGAATAGCCACCAAGCGCGCCGCCGGCGAAGCCGCCGAGGCTCCAGAAGCCATGCGAGGACGACATGATGGCGCGGGAGAGCCGTCGTTCGACGATCACCGCGTTGGAATTCATGGCGACGTCCATGCCGCCGATCGAGCCGCCGAAGACGAGCATCGCGAGGGCCGCGAGCGGCACGTTGGGCGCAAGTGCCACGACCAGCAGGCCGAAACTGCCGCAGATGCCGAACCAGCGCAGCACGGGGCGCGAGCCGTGCCTGGAAATGAGATGGCCGCACCAGGTCATCGCCATCACCGCGCCGACACCAAACAACAGGATCAGCAGGCCGAGCGTGAATTTCGAGATGTCCAGCCGGGTCAGAAACACCGGGATCTGCGGCGCCCAGCTGCCGGTGAGAAAGCCATTGGCCAGGAAAATGCCGGCAACGGCCCAGCGGCCGCGCGTCGCGGCTTGCCTTGTGGTTTGCACGCTCATGGTTTGAAGTCCGAATGCTTTGCGCGGCAAATTAGATCGATTCAATTTGTAGTCAAGAAGCGCTATGGCAGAAGCGTTGGACCAAGAGGCGCGGACCTGTGAGGAATGGGCCCTACTTTGGAGATTTGGCCGAAACGCCTCCTTCGCCATCCATGGGCGAGCAGGAACGAAGCGACGCGCGCAGACCCTGGGATGACAAAGCAGCAGGGGCGAGCCAAATAGGACCGTTCAATGATCCTTCGGCCGCCTGGCCTCGAACTCAGCCTTCTTGGCCTCGGAGGCTTCGGTCTGGTTGAGCGCCTGCCATTGGGCATAGGGCATGCCATAGATGATCTCGCGCGATTCGTCCTTTGTCAGCGCAATGCCGTCGGCCTCGGCCGCCTCGCGATACCAGTTCGACAGGCAGTTGCGGCAGAAGCCGGCCAGGTT
>NZ_RZSF01000573.1:0-2329 GCF_004023325.1 Mesorhizobium sp. M1A.F.Ca.ET.072.01.1.1
GTTCTAGGATATGGGAGCAGGGCCCGTTGAGGCCCTGACGACGAGCTCAACGCCCATCGTCTCGCGCCGCACGGCGCCGTCATAGTCGAGGATCATGCGCGCGGCCCGCCGGCCGATCTCGGTGATCGGCTGCGCGATCGTGGTCAGCGGCGGGTCGCAGAGCGCGCCGTCGGGCACGCCGTCGAAGCCGACAACGGAAACGTCTTCCGGCACTTTCAGACCGCGCGCAGTCAGCCAGTCGATGGCGATCATGGCCATCCTGTCCGACATTGCCAGGATGGCGGTCGGCCGCTCGCCGCCGGCAAAGATCGCTTCGAGCCCGGCCCAGGTGCTCCTTTGCTCGTTCTCGGTCTCGAAGACCGGGATGCTCTTCGTGTCGACACCGAAGCCGGACAGTTCCTCGAAATAGCCGGCCAGACGATCGCGCGTTCCCGTGTAGACGGCCGAGCGGACCATTTCGGGCGTGACGAAGCCGGTGCGGTCATCGCCGAGAGTAAGCGACAGCACGGCGAAACGGCGATGTCCGAGTTCGGCAAGATGCCGCGCGGCGAGCCGTCCGCCGGCGATGTTGTCGACGCCGATGGCCGAGATCGTCTCGTCGTGAAAGCCGAGCTCCAACGCCACGAAGGGCAGCCTGCGTTCGCGCGTCAGCTCGACGAGACGCGAGCCGCCTTCGATGCAGAACAGGATGAAACCGTCGACAAGCGCGCTCTGGATGTTCCAGGCGAGCTTCTCCTGGTTGGCCGCCGAAACCAATGCGATGCCGGCGCCGGTGGCGTCGCAGGCCTCGGAAATGCCGGCCATCATGACGCGCGCGAAGGGATCCTCGAAGAAGTAGGAAAGGGGCTCGGTCGTGCCGACGCCGATGGCATTGACCTTGCCGGCGCGCAGCAGGCGGCCTTTCGGATCAGGCCCGGCGTAACCCATCGCCTCCGCCACCGCCCTGACCCGCTCGCGCACCTCGGCGCGCACGACCTCCGGGCGACTGAAGACATTGGAGGCCGTCCCATGCGAGACGCCCGCCGCCTTGGCAATATCCGCCAGCCGGATGGGGCGTGCCTGGCCTTCGATGAGTGATGCCATGTCTGTTCTCCGAATCCGGTCGCATGTCGAACATGGACGCGGAATGTCCGACGGTCCACTTACCATTTTTGTTGGATCGATTCAAATTTCTCCTTGACTTCGGCGGTGCAGGGCTTATGATTGAATCGATCCAAGTCACCTGACATGAAGCAGATACGAGAAGGAGGGTGCCATGCATCCGGTCAACTTTTTGTTCGAGGACGTCTACCGCAACGATTGGGGCATTGCTTCGGCCGCGCAGAGTGAGCGGCGCCGCGGCAAGACAGGCCCGTGGAAGCGTCAGCCCCGCTTCATCGTGGAGCGCAAGCGCGCCTGAGCAGCCAGTCTTTTTCGCGTCGATCGGTTGGATCGATTCAATTGAAGGAACCAAGCCATGCATCCCATCAGCCATCTTTTCGAGGACATCTATCGCAACTATTGGGGCATCTCGCCGGCAACCGACCGGCCGGAACGCCGGCGCGCGGCGGAGCCGGCGTCGCGCCAGCGGCGCCTGCGTCGGGGAGGGCGGTAGTCGCGGCCCATTTTCCGACGAGCCTCAGCAATGGCAAGGCGGATCTAGGACCCTGGGCGCCACAGCGCCGAGACCGCAATCGCCAGCCAGCCGACGATAAGCAGCGTGCCGCCGATCGGCGCCGACATCGGAAACAGTCGCGAACCGAGGAAATCCCGGGCGAGAAGATCGACCGAGAACAGCAGCAGGCCGACAAGCAGCGCCAGGCTTGCGATCCGGAGATACCGGCTGCCGCCGATAAGGCCGATGGCGAGGAAGACCGGCGCATGCATCAGCAGGAAGGATGCGGCCGTGCCGGTGAAGGCGCCGCCGCGATGCGCGGCCGCCGCCGACAGCGCCACCCCTGCCGCGCCGACGAGACCGCCTGCCAGTACGAGGATGCGGCTGCCGCCGTCTGATGGTTGCCCGGCAAGACTCATTTCGATGCTCCGTCTTCGATCGCGCGCGGCTCAGGATTCGCCGGCCTCGAGCAGCATATGCCGTGCGCGCCGCGTCTGGACAATCCAGTTATAGACCGCCCCCAGCGCCATCAGCACCGATGTGCCCAAGAACACCGCCCGCATGCCGAAATGGCCGCCGACGAAGCCTCCGGCGAGCGGTCCCGCGACCTGGCCGACATACTGCGCCGAGATCGATAGTCCGAGCACATTGCCGCCGACGCCGTCGGGGATGTTGTGACGGATGACGCTGGTGATGCAGGGCAGGAGGCCGCCCAGCGCCAGCCCCATCAGGAAG
>NZ_RZSF01000574.1:0-2296 GCF_004023325.1 Mesorhizobium sp. M1A.F.Ca.ET.072.01.1.1
ATGTCATCCCCGACGACGTCAAGGCTTTAGCCGTGCCGGCGTTGCGCCACCGCGTCATCCTCTCGCCGGCGGCGCAGATCGACGGACGGCTGGTCGAGCAGATCGTGTCCGACCTGGTCGACCAGACGGAAGCGCCGCGTTGATCTATCCGAGCGGCAGGGCGGTATGGGCGGCGGCGGCGGGAGCGATTCCCGCCTTCCTGATCGCGCTCGCGCTGCCGCATGTCTGGTATCTCGGGCTGCTCTGGATTTGCGCATTGCTTGCCTTCCTGGCGGTCGACGCGGCGGCCGGGCGTGGACGCGCGTCGCTCACCGCCACGCTCACCGCACCGCCGCAGGTCGGCGTCGGCGGACGTTTCACGCTGCACATCGCGGCCGGTCTCGGGGCGCGAACGCACCGGCTGCAGGCGCGCGTCGGGCATGACCAGCGGCTGGCGCCGGTCAACGGCACGGGCGGCACACTGCCGGCAAATGGCGGCACGCTCGATCTCGAATTCGACGCCGTTCGGCGCGGCATCGCCAGCTTCGATCGGCTGTGGCTGCGCTGGCAAGGGCCGTTCGGGCTGGTCTGGAACCAGGCCGCGCTGCCGGTGGACCGCAAGATAGCGGTGCTGCCCGATGTCAGCCGCGCCCGCGACGAGGCGATCACGCTGCTGCTGCGCTCCGCTGTTGCCGACGGCCATGCGCAGAAGCGCGCCGGCCAGGGCCGCGAGTTCGAGGCGCTGAAGGAATACCAGCCCGGCATGGGCCGGCGCATGATCGACTGGAAGCGCAGCGCCCGCCACGGCAAATTGCTTGCCCGCGAATTCCGCATCGAAGAGAACAACAACATCGTCTTGGCCATCGATAGCGGGCGGCTGATGTGCGAGCCGGTCGAGGGCGTGCCGAAGGTCGACCGGGCCGTGACGGCGGCGCTGCTGTCCGCCTTCATTGCGCTCAAGGGCGGCGACCTCGTCAGCCTGTTTTCTTTCGACGCCAGGCCGCGCGTTTCCAGCGGCGCCGTGCGCGGCTCGCCGAGCTTCACCATGATCCAGAAGCGCGCCGCCGAGATCGACTATTCGACCGAGGAGACCAATTTCACCCTGGCGCTGACGACGCTCGCCGCGAAACTCGACCGGCGCTCGCTGGTCATCGTCTTCACCGATTTCGTCGACCCAATCAGCGCCGAGCTGATGCTGCGCACCGTCGGGCGGCTGACCGAACGGCATCTGGTGCTGTTCATGCTGATGAAGGATGTCGAGCTGGAGACGCTGGCGGATATGGCGCCTACCGCCCCGGAGGACGTGGCCCGCGCGGTCACCGCCGGCGACCTGCTCAGACAGCGGCAGGTGGTGATCGGCAGGCTCAGGCTGCTCGGCGCGCATGTCATCGAGGCCGACCACCAGCGGCTCGGCCCCGCCCTGGTCGAGCGCTATATCCAGCTCAAGGAGGAAAACCTCTTATGACGCTGCCCGCCGGCACCGATGCCGTCCGCCAGTCGCTGGCAAGCTTCCGCCAGGAGCGCGAGGCCGACTGGAAGGCGTTCGAGGCGCTGCTTGCCCGCGTCGAGAAGCGCGCGCCGCGCGCGCTGTCGGAAGAGGAGCTGCTGTCGCTGCCTCTGCTCTACCGCTCGGCGCTGTCCTCGCTTTCGGTGGCACGCGCCACTTCGCTCGACAGCGCGCTCGTCGCCTATCTCGAAGCGCTCTGCCTGCGCGGCTATTTTTATCTCTATGGCGCGCGGCGATCCTTGAGAACGCGCATCGGCGACTTCTTCCTGCACGACTGGCCGGCGGCGATCCGCGACTTGTGGCGCGAGGTGTGGGCATCGGTCGCCCTGACGGTGATCGGTGCCGCTGCCGGATACTGGCTGGTCGCCTCCGACAAGCGCTGGTACGACGCCATCATCGCGCCGAGCCTCGCCGGCGGGCGCAATCCGGATTCGTCGGCCGAGATGCTGCGCAGCGTGCTTTATGGCGGCGGCGACCACTTTCTCTCGGGCTTCGCAGCTTATCTCTTCACCCACAACACGCAGGTGTCGATCCTGGCCTTCGCGCTCGGCTTCGCCTTCGCGGTGCCCAGCGTGCTGATCATCCTGATGAATGGCTGCATGCTCGGCGCCATCTTCCAGATCTATGCCGCCAAGGGGCTCGGTTTCGAGCTCGGCGGCTGGCTGTCGATCCACGGCACGACGGAGCTTTTCGCCATCGCCATCGCGGGCGCGGCCGGCATGCGCATCGGCACCAGCATCGCCTTTCCCGGCGAGCTGACGCGCGTGGCCGCGGCCTCACGCGCGTCAGCTCGCCGGGAAAGGCGATGCT
>NZ_RZSF01000575.1:0-2294 GCF_004023325.1 Mesorhizobium sp. M1A.F.Ca.ET.072.01.1.1
GCCGGACATCTCCCCCACTTGGGGCGAGATCAGCTGTCACCGCTGCCTTCGCCAATGGTCAACGTTGCAGGATAAGAGCCGGCGCTCCAACTGCCAATCTCCCCCCTCGTGGGGGAGATGTCCGGCAGGACAGAGGGGGGCGCGAAGGAACGCGATACTTGCCAATTCGCGGAGCGCCACCTCAATCATACAACCTCAACGACCACCCTAGCGACACCGGCAACGGATTCCACCAGCCGGTGCGCAAGCCGGCGGTGCGCAGTGCCGCCGCCGTCCAGGTGTTGCAGCCGATCAGCGCGTTGAAATTGCCATTGGCCTCGTAGAAGCGATCGAAGCTGGAATAGCCAGCATTGTCGATACCCATCGGCCCGTTCGACCCCTGTTGGAAACTCGCCTGAATGTAATCAAGCAGCGCGGAGAAATGCGCCTCGTCGATGTCGAAGCCGGCGACATTGGGATGCGGCTCTTCAATTGCGCCGGCGACGTCGACATGCATGACCGAGGCATCGAGCGTCAGCGCCTTCAAGACAGGCGCGGCCTTCAGTTCGGACCAGTTTGGCGTCTCCAGATAGAAGGCGCGGCCGCCCCAGCCGAAGACGAAATAGCGCGCGGCCGGCGCATCGGCAGGCTGGCCGGCCTCGACGAGAAAACGGAAGCGCCGGCGTACATCATCATCCAGCGGTATCGCAATGTCGGTATGGATCGCGTTCTTCAGAACCAGTATGTGCCGGGTGCTCTCGCCTGCGGCTCTCGCTGCCGGCCAGAGCGGGTGCGGCACCAATGTTCCGATCGCCGCGGCTAGAGGCGCCGCCGCCACTAATGTCGCAAGGTATCGCAGGAATTTTCGCATCAGGCGCGGTAGGTCCGTCGCATTTGCCGCCGCGAGACTGGCCGAAGCCGTTCGTGACTTCGTCATCCTCGGGCTTGACCCGAGGATCCATGCCGTGACCTTTGCCGTAGGGCGCAACGGCGCAGAATTCTGAACCGCAGCGAAGCCCCGATGTCACGGCATGGATTCTAGGGTCTGCGCCGCGTCGCTTCGCTCCTTGCTCCGCCCTAGAATGACGAAGCGGAGAGGCGCTTCGAGCACCCTGTTACCGGCCGCCGCTTCAGTGCAGGATCTGCGACAGGAACAGTTTCGTGCGCTCATGGCGCGGATTATCGAAGAACTCGGCCGGCGTGTTCTGCTCGACGATCTGGCCCTGATCCATGAAGATCACCCGGTTGGCGACCTTGCGGGCAAAGCCCATCTCGTGGGTGACGCACAGCATGGTCATGCCTTCTTCGGCAAGGCCAACCATCGTCTCCAGCACTTCCTTGATCATTTCCGGGTCGAGCGCCGAGGTCGGCTCGTCGAACAGCATGATGCGCGGGTTCATGCAGAGCGAGCGGGCGATCGCCACGCGCTGCTGCTGGCCGCCGGAGAGCTGTCCAGGATATTTGTTGGCCTGCTCCGGGATCTTGACGCGCTTCAGGAAATGCATGGCGATTTCCTCGGCCTGCTTCTTCGGCGTCTTGCGCACCCAGATCGGCGCCAGCGTGCAGTTCTCCAGGATTGTCAGATGCGGGAACAGATTGAAGTGCTGGAACACCATGCCGACCTCGCGGCGCACCTCGTCGATCTTCTTCAGATCGTTGGTGAGTTCCTTGCCGTCGACGATGATCTTGCCCTTCTGGTGCTCTTCCAGGCGGTTGATGCAGCGGATCATGGTCGACTTGCCGGAGCCGGACGGACCGCAGATGACGATGCGCTCGCCACGCATCACCTTGAGGTTGATGTCCTTCAGCACATGGAACTCGCCATACCATTTGTGCATGCCGACGATGTCGATGGCGACATCTGTCGTCGAGATGTGCATCTTCTTGGCGTCGACCTTGAGGTCTTCCGCGCTGACGGCGTTTTCGGTGGCCATGGCCAATTCCCCTTTTTATCGTTTGTAGCCGGTGTCCAGCCGGCGCTCGGTGTACATTGAATAGCGCGACATGCCGAAGCAGAACAGCCAGAACACGAAGGCGGCGAAGATCAGGCCGGACTTCGGGGTCTGCGGCGTCGCCCAGTTGGGATCGGAGAAATTCTGCTTCACCACGCCGAGCAGGTCGAACATCGAGATGATGAGCACCAGGCTGGTATCCTTGAACATGCCGATGAAGGTGTTGACGATGCCGGGAATGACCAGCTTCAGCGCCTGCGGCAGCACGATCAAGCCCATCTTCTGCCAATAGCCGAGGCCGAGCGAATCGGCGCCCTCATACTGGCCCTTCGGGATCGCCTGGAGGCCGCCGCGCACCACTTC
>NZ_RZSF01000576.1:0-2268 GCF_004023325.1 Mesorhizobium sp. M1A.F.Ca.ET.072.01.1.1
GGCCCGCGACATCTGGGCAAGGGCGGGCGTTCTGGTCAACGAACTGGCTCGTCCGGCCCTGTTCCTTAACCTGCCGGTGCGCGAGGCCGAAAGCGACCGCTGGCTTCCGGGAGAGCCGGCCTATGCATCGCTGCGGTTGTTGTTGCGCTTGCCGCCTCTATGGAATGTGGCGGATCGCAAGATCCATGTCTGCGAAAATCCAAACCTGCTCGCTATCGCGGCCGATAGCCTGGGCGCCGGCTGCGCGCCCCTGGTCTGCACCGACGGCATGCCAGCGGCCGCGCAACGAAGTCTCCTGTCCCAGCTGGCGCACGCCGGGGCGAGGCTCTGCTATCATGGCGATTTCGACTGGCCGGGATTGCGCATCGGCAACTTCGTCATGCGCGACCACGGCGCCGAGCCGTGGCGCTTTGGCGCCATCGACTACCTCGCCGCCGTGCGGACGCAATCTAACATGACCCACCCACTTGGAGGGAAAGCGGTCGAGGCGTGCTGGGATGGGGCGCTGACGGCCGCAATGGAAGGCCATCGCGTAGCGATCGCGGAAGAGGCCGTGGCCGAGTCCTTATTGGAGGATCTCGATATTGCAAGATCTCGATGATCGATAGGGTAGCCAGCGCATGCTCGCCGCTGAGTACGGCATACTTCAGCTGTCGAGAATGGCGCTGCGGCGCGAAAGGGCGGTGATGCTTTCCTGGAGAAGGCTGCGAGGATGAACGCGCCACACTTGGCACGTCGATTGGCGCTGCGAAACTCTCTTGACCAGGACTCGTCCTCGTCCGGCTCGCTGTAGCCAGGAGGTATTGGATGTGAAATCGGCCTTTACTCGGCTGCTCTTGTACGAGAGCCGTTGTAAACGTTGCGCGTTCAAGCTAGCTATGACCTTAGCTTTCGAACAAAGCGTGAACAACTGCCAGAGTTGATGGCGCCGCAAAAGGGGCCACCTTGAGGATCAGACGTTACACTCTTGAACCTGATTGCGATTTGGCCGAGGCTTTATGAGCAGGAGAGAGAGGCGACAATGCATCTAGCGCGCAAAGAAAATTTCGGCCCGGCGGTCTCGCCAATTTCGCCGCGTCTCGAACTAGGTGCTTACGAGGCCCTCTGGCTTCGAAAGGGTGCAACCGACTATCCGCAAACGCTGCGTGACGCCAAATATCCCATCGAACTGCTTTATTTTCAAGGAGTATGGGAGCTGACGGAAACGCGCTGCATTGCCATTGTCGGTGCTCGAGACGCCACCGATGAAGGAAAACAGCGCGCCAAGCAATTGGCGCGTGATCTGACGGCTCGCAAGCGCCCGGATGGGAAGGACGAGTTCACTATTGTCTCTGGCCTGGCTGCTGGTATCGACCGCGTCGCTCACGAGGCCGCCATCGCCAACGGAGGGCGCACTATTGCCGTGATCGGAACGCCGCTTGGCACCTACTATCCGAAAGAGAACCGCGACATGCAGGATCGTATCGCAAAGGAATTCTTGTTGATTTCGCAAATCCCATTCCTGCGATATGCGGCTCAAGCCGTCCCACAGAATCGGCTTTTCTTCCCGGAGCGCAACGTAACCATGAGCGCGCTGACCGAGGCGACGATTATTGTCGAGGCGAGCGACACATCAGGTACGCTTACGCACGCACGCGCGGCCTTGTATCAAAAACGCAAGCTATTCATTCTTGACTCCTGCTTCCGGAAGGACCTGAGGTGGCCGCAGGCCTACGAAGCGCAGGGTGCGATCCGGGTGCGTTCAATGGAGGACATCTGGAGCCATCTTGACTAAGGTCCTCTTTCGCCAAATCGATGACAGCAATCGCGCCGATCATTCGAGACTGACGGCCGAAGACAACTGCCTTTTTCTATATGAGTTTACAGCCTTCGAGCACACCAACGGCCCTGGCTTCCGCTTTAGCGACACCAACCAACTGATCCACAATCTGAAGAAGAAGCCGTCCGAGCGCCTCACGAAGGGCGGCTGGAAATACAAAGGATCGCCATCCAGAAATGCGCGATCGCCCTACGCCAGGCGATTAACCCGGCCTGGTTGGCAACTGGAACCATCGTGCCCGTCCCCTCGTCAAAGGCGCGAAGTCATGCGGACTATGACGACGGCCTGACGCAGATCGCCAACTCGCTAAGCGTGCCGCCGCCCGATGTGCGGGAGATCGTTAGGCACAATCATTCACATCCTGCCGCTCACGAGTCGAACGACCGTCCCACAGTCGAAGATCTACTTGCTTTCTATGAGATCGATGAGGCCGTGGCGAATAGCAAACC
>NZ_RZSF01000577.1:0-2254 GCF_004023325.1 Mesorhizobium sp. M1A.F.Ca.ET.072.01.1.1
GTCGAGATGGATCGAACTGGTCTCGACGCTTTTCGCGGTCCCGTCGCGCAGCCGCACGAAGTGGCTGGCGCTGGTCTCTTTCTCGCGCTCGCGCAGCAGGTCCTTCTCGAGCACCAACTGGCGGGCGGTTTCCGGGTCGCGCGAGACCAGCACGTTGAAGGCAAGCCGCGCATTGGCCAGAACCGAGGCATGGAAAGCGCAAAGCTCGCGCCAGCCCTCGGGCGTGAATTCCAGCCCGCGCTCCAGCTTCTTCCTGACATGCACAAGCATGTTGCGCACGATGATGTCGCCGACCTGCTCCAGCTTGACGCAGGCGCCGATCAGTTCCTGGCAGCGCAGCGCCTCGTCCTCGCTCAGGGGGTTCTTGGTGACCTTGGCCAGATAGAGCTTGATCGCGACGTGCTTCTGGTCGACCCGGTCGTCGAGCGCGGCCAGCGCCTTGATCTTGCCGGCGTCGGCGCTTTCATAGAGCTCGATGATCCGCTTCAGCATGATCTCGACCGTCTCGCAGACCCGGACCACCTCGCGCGTGGCGTTGGCCAAGGCCTGGCTTGGCGTGTCGAGCGCGCTCTCGTTCAGCGCCGACAGTTCGACCACGTCGAGCGCTGCCGCCGGTTCGGGCTTAGTACCGAGCGCCACGATCTTCTGCGAAGCGCGATAGACGAGACCGGCGAGCGGCAGCCCGGCAAGCAGGATGATCACGTTGAACAGGATATGGGCGTTGACGATCTGGCCGGAGGCCGTCGCGCCGAGGAAGGAGAAGTGCGGCCTGAAAATCATGAACAGGATCAGCATCACGAGCGAGCCAAGCCCGCGCATCAGAAGATTGCCGATCGGCACGATGCGGACTTCCGCCGCTGCCGAGCGGGTGAGCATCGGCGCGATGATCGAGGAACCGAGATTGACGCCCAGGATCAGGACGACGCCGAGCTCCGGAGTGATCAAACCCCGGCCGGCGAGCGTGGCCATGAGCAGGACCGCCGCGATGCTCGACTGGAACAGCCAGGTGATCAGTGCCGCCAGCAGGTAGGAGCTGATCGCATCGCCGGAGAAGTAGTCGATGATGACCGGCATGAGCTGGCTGTCGCGCAACGGCTCGGAAGCTTGGCCGATCATCTCCAGCGACAGGATCAGAAGGCCGATGCCGACAAGGATGCGGCCGGTCTGACGCCAATCGCGGCGCTCGGTGGCCATGAACATGATGGTTCCTGCGACCAGGCACAACGGCACCACGAGCGACAGATCAAAGGTAAGAAGCTTCGCGACCAAGGCCGAGCCGATCTCGGCGCCGCGCACGGCAAGCTGCCCGGCGGCGCCCGACACGATGCCGGCGCCGGCGAAGGAGCCGACCAGCAGCGTGACGGCGGTTGAACTCTGCAGCGCGATCGCGAGGCCACAGCCGGCCAGCACCGCCATCAGCGGCTTGCGCATGGTGGCGCGCAGCCTGTGACGCAGCACATCGCCATAGGCGCGCTCGACACCGGTTTTCACCATGCGGGTGGCGAACAGCATCAGCGCCACCGCGCCGGCAAGGTGCAGAAGGACAACGGATCCGCTCATGCCGAGCCTCGCAACGAGGCGGCCAGGAAGCGGAAAAAGGTGCGAATCGCAAGCATTTGGAAGGTCGAGACTAAAGCAGTTTACATTAGCCGGATAATAAATTTTACCCGATTCGGCCGACATTCGGCACACGACGGCGTGTGTCGGAAATGGATAGAAGGTGCTTTGGTTGCAGATCGCGGTCGGACAGGGCGGCAAATGTCGCGTCGACGCGAAGCCTGGGTTTGAACCGGTTTCTGTAAATTGGTGAAGCTGCTTGTGTAAGCGCCGGAAATCATTACGGAATTGTAACCAAAGTGTTCAGTTTCGGTTCATGCCAGCCGGAATATCTCCTTGCCTATCGACAACCAAGGAGCACTGACCATGAAGCGTCTCATACTTTCCACCGTGACCGCCGCGATGCTGGCCGCCTCGGCCTTTTCGGGCCAGGCCGCGCCGCTCGTTCAGCCGAGCCCGCCGCAGTCGACCTACACACAGGTCGACTGGCAGAAGCCGGGCCGGCATGTCGAGAAGCGCGTCGTGAAGAAGAAGGTCGTGGTGAAGCGCAGCCATTGGCGCAATGGGCAGAAGTATTCCAGCTGGAAGCGCCATCAGGCGGTTCGCGACTGGCACCGTTATGGGCTGCGCCGTCCCGGCCCCGGCCAGGAGTGGATTCGCGTCGGCAACGACTACCTTTTGGTCAGCATCGTCTCCG
>NZ_RZSF01000578.1:0-2239 GCF_004023325.1 Mesorhizobium sp. M1A.F.Ca.ET.072.01.1.1
GGCAACCAGCGGATGGCGCACGACATCACCCTCGTTGAAGCGGACGGTGACGATGCCCGGCACGCCGTCGAGGATGCGCAGCGCCTCGACCAGGCCCGACTTGGTGTTGGGCGGCAGGTCGATCTGGGTCGGATCGCCGGTGACGATCATGCGCGAGTTCTCGCCGAGACGGGTGAGGAACATCTTCATCTGCATTGGCGTGGTGTTCTGCGCCTCGTCGAGGATCACCGCGGCATGCGCCAGTGTGCGGCCGCGCATGAAGGCTAACGGTGCGATCTCGATGACCTCGGCGGCGATCGCCCGCTCGACCTTGTCGGCCGGCATCATGTCGTAGAGCGCGTCGTAGAGGGGCCGCAGATAGGGGTCGACCTTCTCCTTCATGTCGCCGGGCAGGAAGCCGAGCCGCTCGCCGGCCTCGACCGCCGGGCGCGACAGCACGATGCGCTCGACCATGCCGCGCTCGAGCAGCATCGCCGCATGGGCCACCGCCAGATAGGTCTTGCCGGTGCCGGCCGGGCCGATGCCGAAGACCATTTCGGAGCGTTCCAGCGCGCGCATATAGGCGTCCTGGTTGAGCGAGCGGGCATAGATCGTGCGCTTGCGCGTGGCGATCTGGGCGGCCGAAACCTTGCCCTTGCGCTCCATGGTGGGCAGCGTCAGCTGGTCGTCGGCGGCGATCGCCATACGCACCGCGCCGTCGACGTCGGATTGGCCGATATCGACGCCCTTTTGCAGAATGCCGTAGAGCGTGTCGAGCGCGCGGCGCGCCTGCTCGGCGGCCGAAGCCGTGCCCTTGATCGCAAGCTGGTTACCGCGCGAACGGATGTCGACGCCGAGCTTCTGCTCGAGACGGGCCAGATTCTCGTCGAACTGGCCGTATAGGGCGCTGGCAAGCTTGTTGTTGTCGAAGGTCAGGACGATGTGCGCCATGTCGGAGGCCCCGGATGCCTGGTTCTGGGGCGGATTCTTCAATTCAGCAGCGCTCAACCGTCTCTCCTCATCTGCCGAGGCTTGTGGCTATGCATGTCGTTGTCCCGAAACCGCGAGCACTTTTTGGGCGACATGCATCAGGCCAACTCGGCGAACAGGCTGTTGGGACCTGTCTTCGTGATTCGTACGTCGATAATGTCACCGATTCCGCCGGCCTTGTCGTCAACAATAACAGGCTGCAGCCAGGGCGAGCGGCCGACGATCTGACCGGCATGGCGGCCGGGCTTCTCGATCAGCGTGCTGACGGTGCGGCCGACCAGGCTGGCGATGAATGCCTTCTGCTGCTCGTTGACTAGCGCCTGCAGGCGCTGCAGCCGCTCGTCCTTCACGGCTTCCGACACATGGCCGTCCATCTCGGCGCCCGGCGTGCCGGGACGCGGCGAATATTTGAACGTGAAGGCCGAAGCGTAATTCACCTCGCGCACCAGTTCGAGCGTTGCCTCGAAATCCGCTTCCGTCTCGGCGGGGAAACCGACGATGAAGTCGCCGGACATGGCGATATCGCCGCGCGCGGCGCGGATGCGATCGATGAGGGCCAGATAATCGCGTGCCGTATGCCTGCGGTTCATCGCCTTCAGTATCCGGTCGGAGCCAGACTGCACTGGTAAATGCAGATAGGGCATCAAGGCCGGCAGGTCACGGTGCGCGGCGATCAATTCATCATCCATGTCGCGCGGATGGCTGGTGGTGTAGCGCAGCCGCGCCAGGCCGGGAATTTTCGCCAGGCGGAAGAGCAGGCGGCCGAGGCCCCATTCCTCGCCGTTTTCGCCCTCGCCGTGCCAGGCGTTGACGTTCTGACCGAGCAGCGTCACCTCGCGCACGCCAGCCTCGGCGAGGCGCTCGGCCTCGGCGACGATCTGGGCCACCGGCCGCGAGACTTCGGAGCCGCGCGTATAGGGCACGACGCAGAAGGTGCAGAACTTGTCGCAGCCCTCCTGAACAGTAAGGAAAGCGGTGACGCCGCGCTTTGCCAGCTCGGCGCGCTTCGGCTGCGGCAGATGCTCGAATTTGTCCTCAATGGCGTAGTCGGTCTCGACGATCTTCTCGCCGCCGCGCACCCTCGCCAGCACGTCGGGCAGCCGGTGATAGGTCTGCGGGCCGATGACGAGATCGACGGCCGGCGCACGGCGTATGATTTCCGCCCCTTCGGCCTGCGCCACGCAGCCGGCGACGCCGATCAGCAGCTCACGGCCGGCCTCGGCGCGCTCGGCGTCTGGCTGTTCTCGCCCTGGATCGAGAACTACTATGT
>NZ_RZSF01000579.1:0-2135 GCF_004023325.1 Mesorhizobium sp. M1A.F.Ca.ET.072.01.1.1
GTGCAGCACCATCATGCCGTCGCCGGTGGCGCTCATGCCGCAGCCCTGCCCGTGGACGATCGGTACGAAACCGTCGATGCCGGGATATTTCGGCAAAAGCGTGCGATTGGCCTCGTCGGCGATCGCATGGCAGACGGTGGACGAGCAATTGACGCTGGCGATGATGCCGATGAAGTTGCGCGTTCCGGCGCGACCATCGGCGCGGCGATAGCCCATGAAGGTGCGCTTGCGGTCCGCTTCGGTGGCGTGCTCGGCCTCGCTCGGCGGCACCACAGGCAAGCGGCCGCTCTCGAACACCAGATTATGCGAGTGGACGTGCTCGCCCGGCGCGATGGCTTGAGTGGCGCGGCCGATCGCCTGCGCATATTTCACCACCGCTTCGCCCGCCGCGATCGGCTTGATCGCGACCTTGTGCCCTGGGTCGATCGCCGCCACCGCAACCGCGCCGCCGGGCAGCGCCGCACCGATCTCGATGCGGCCATTGGCGACCGCGACATTATCGGCGGGGGAAAGAAGAATGGTGCTTGCGGCGTTCACGGGCGGCTGTCCTGGGTAAACCTGGGAGTATGGGCGGATTGACATGCGCCCGTTTGAAGATAATGTCTTTTATCGTGAAAAAACATTTTTGCGTCAATTGTTTTTTCATCGCGCGCCGAGCGCCCTTGGGTGCGTGGCCGCCCGTTAGATAAAGCCGGCGAAATTCGTTCCGCATTTCGGAGGCTTGCGCTAGGAACACCGATCATATTGCGCTTCCGGCCGGCCGCCGCAAGCGTTGGGGATACGGGGCATGTCGAAGAGCAACAACGTCTATAAGGACGCCTTCAACCGCGGACTGCGGCTGCTCGACGAAACCAGGAGCCTGCCGTCCGAGCCCGAGCTCGGAACGCTGCTCGGCGTCAGCCGCACCACGGTGCGCAGCATTCTTTCGCGCATGGAAGAAACCGGGCTGATCGCCTGGAACAAGCGCAACAAAACGGTGCTGCGGGCGCCGAAGGCGGAAGATTTCTTCCCCGAGGAAGAGACCGACTCGCTGGCCGAGATCATCGAGCGCTCCTTCATGCGCCGGCTGCTCGCCGGCGGCGCGGAAGCAGGCATGCAGATCAACGAGCTCGAGCTGGCGCGCGAGATCGGCGTCGGCACCACCAGCGTGCGCGAATTCCTGATCCGCTTCTCGCGCTTCGGTTTGATCGAGAAGCGGCGCAACAGCCACTGGGTGCTCAAGGGCTTCACCCGCGCCTTCGCGCTTGAGCTGACTGAGATCCGCGAGATGTTCGAGCTGCGTTCGGCGGCTGCCTTCGTCGCGCTGCCGCAGGAAAGCGCGGTCTGGGCCGATCTTGACCGGCTGGAGATCGAACATCGCCAACTGGCGAGCGAGATCGCGACGCGCTTCAACGAATTCTCCGAGCTCGATGAGCGCTTCCACCGGCTGATCCACCGCGCCTCGCACAACCGCTTCATCGTCGATTTCTACGATGTGATCGCGATGATCTTCCACTACCACTACCAATGGAACAAGGCGCAGGAACGCGAGCGCAACGAGGTCGCGGTCCAGGAGCATCTCGCCTATATCGCGGCGCTGAAATCGCGCGATCCCGCCAAGGTGGACGCCGCCTGCCGCAAGCATCTGAAGTCGGCGCGCCAGACGCTGTTGAGCTCCATTCCGGAAGGGCGGCAGGTGCAGCCCGCCTGATCAGGCGCGTCGCGCCGCGTTGCCGCAGCCCGGTTTTGCCGATTTTCCGGCCGCCGCCCCCATGCTAGGCTCGGTCGAATTGCTGGAAAGAGGCAGGTCATTTGAATATCCGGCTGAGACGATGGAGCATGCCGGCCGCGTTCGTCGCGGCGCTGCTGCTGTTGCTTCAGTCGGCGCTTGGCGCCTTCGCCTTTGGCGCGCCTTCAAAGCTCGATGCCTTCGGCAACGTCATCTGCACGCATGACGGGGCGGTCAAGCTTCCGGGTAACGATCCGCACCGGCAGCACATGCCGGCCTGCTGCCTGGCTGGCTGCAGCATGGTTTCGCCGGCGCATCTGCCGCCGCCGGATACCGGCGCGCCCGCCAGGGTGCTGGTGTTCGACGCCGTCGCTTTCCCGCCTTTGGCCTTCCGGCATCTCGATTTTGCCCGCGACCGCTCTCCGGC
>NZ_RZSF01000057.1:0-27963 GCF_004023325.1 Mesorhizobium sp. M1A.F.Ca.ET.072.01.1.1
CCAGAATGTGGGTCGCCGCGCACCCGGTTCGTGGGCGGCCTAAGAAGCTGGTCGAGCAGGGCGTGAAAATAAAGTCGTCGAAGCGCGTGGTTTTGAAGGGCGACCCAGGTCCGTCGGCCAGGTCGAGACGCGTGTGACCTCGTGAGGTTTCTGATCGATGAGTGCCTGCACACGTCTCTGGTTGCGGTAGCCCAAGAACGCGGACATGAAGCAAACCACGTCAACTGGCTTGGGCTAAGCGGCGAAACCGACTGGGACCTCATGCCGCTCATTATCGATGAGGATTTCACCTTCGTCACCAACAATGCTAAGGACTTCAGGAAGCTCTATGCCAAAGAACCGGTTCACGCCGGCCTGATTATCGTCGTCCCTCAGGTCGGGCCTGAAAAACAGAGAGAGCTCTTCGATGCTCTCCTCGAGGATCTTGGCCCAGAGGAATTCCTGATTAATGAAGTTATCGAAATCGAGATCGAAAACGGCATTGCAATCGTAACACGATACGATCTGCCGTCGCCCTAGCTGAGGCTGCGCGATCTCCGCTTATGACCGACCCGGTTGCCAGTCGCTCATCTGCAAAATGTTACCGCCGAGTTTTGCAAACGCGCGTTGGCGGCAGGAGAAAACGAGAATCTGCTGATCGTGTGATTGACGATGCAAAGCGTCGAACATGCGCTCGATGCGGTCGTCATCGGAATAAACCAAAGCGTCATCCAGGATAACCGGTGTGGGTCGGCCGTCGCGGGCAAGCAAACGGGCGAAGGCCAGACGTGTCAGAACCGAAAGCTGTTCTCGCATGCCGCCACTCAACCTATCGACATCCTCATCCTGACCATTGCGGCGAACGGTCTGTGGCAACAGTGTGTTCTCGTCGAACACTATGGAGATGTCATCGAATAGCAATCCAAGCAGCGGTCGCAGCTCGGACATGACCGGCTTCAGATAAAGATCGCGTGCCGTCGAGCGCGCAGCGACCAGCGTCGTGCGCAGCCGGTCGAGGACGGCTTTTTCGAATTCGAAGCGTCTCGCTCGCTCTCCAGCGATTTCCAATTTTTCTGTGGCCTCGCGCAAAGCTTCTTCCACCGCGTCGTCGGACCGAGTGCGAATATGGCCATTGAGATCGGCCAGGGTTACACGCAACTGACTTGCTTCCTGTGTGGCGGCATCCTGAACCGAACGGGCGCGGCGCAGAACGGCTTCAGCGCTGGTGAGATCGCGAGCGCCGTCGCGCAGGGGAGCAGCGCGCATTTCGGCCGCTTCGCGCAGCTTTTGTCGTGCGGTGGCCTCGGTGAGCAGCAAGCGCCCCTTTTCCTCGCGCGCTGCATCGGGTCCCAATATGACCTCGAGGCTGGTCAGTTCCGCCTGGATGGTGACATAAGCCGTCTCCGCAGCCATGACAGCCTCGTCGGCATGGCTGCGCAAAGGCAAGGCCTCGCGCACGCTGTTGCGTGTTGTCGCCACACGCTGCTCGGCTGCGGCATGATGTTGCCGGATCTGTTCTGGATCGACTTTGAGTTCGAGGTCCCCGGCCCCGAGGGCACTCAGACGAGCAAGCTCCTCGTGTAATTGCTGTATCCCCTTGGGCGCGAGATCGGCAAGTCGCTGACGCGCCAAGCCCAGTTCGGTAGCTTTGTCGCGCGCTTCCACTAGGCGCTGGCGTGCCGTCCTGAGGCTATCGACACCGAGGGACGCAAGCAGGCTGCGGTGCTTCGCTTCGGCGTCTTCGATGGTCCGGTCGGCCTGCTGCGGCCGATTCGATCGCAGGGTCAAGGCTCCGATGCCGGCAATATCCAGGCGTACGGTGCCAGCAAAGCTTTGGTCTTCTGCATGGGGCAAGGGCTTGGCATCGATGGTCACCAAATCGGCGGCGCCGTCCCGGTATTCCATGCATAGCGTCGGCAGGGTTGCCAGGTGAGCTGCACGAAGGCTGGCGATCTCGATTTCGAGCGCCTGGAGTTGCTCGACAGCTTGTTCCGGCACCGCCAGCATCGCCAGTGCTGCCTCTCCATCTTCGATCTGGGTTCTGGCGACTTCGGCTTGTTTCAACCGGTTGTCCGAGCCGGCCAGTTGTTCGGCAGCGTCACGCGCCAAAAGAGTCGCATCCAGCCGCGCGAGCAATTCGCGTGCTTCGCGCTCTTCCAGTTCGGCTGCTTGAACTTCGCCCATCGCTTGTTCGTTTTCGGCAATGGCAGAAGCGCGCCGATCGAGAACCTCACTGCGGCGAAGCTGCGCAATCGTCGACTGCTGGCGCAAATCCGTGGCTCGTTTGAGCGCGGTCCGAAAACTATCGAGGGCCTGCTGCGCCGCGTCGTGGTGAATTGCGGCAAGGGCAGCTTCCGCCTCGGCGGCTTTCAAGGCTTCGCTGTGCGATTTGGCGGCCTCGACTGCGGCTTCCGCGGCCGAGATGGCTTCCCGCCGAGTGGCGCCTTCTTCGGGGTTTTCAAGCTCAGACAGACGCGCCAACGCCATGCGCCGCTTGTCGAGCGAATCGCGCAGACCGGTGACTTCGGCGCT
Source organism: Mesorhizobium sp. M1A.F.Ca.ET.072.01.1.1 (assembly GCF_004023325.1). Classification (NCBI taxonomy): domain Bacteria; kingdom Pseudomonadati; phylum Pseudomonadota; class Alphaproteobacteria; order Hyphomicrobiales; family Phyllobacteriaceae; genus Mesorhizobium; species Mesorhizobium sp. M1A.F.Ca.ET.072.01.1.1. The sequence continues at coordinate 2,512 of NZ_RZSF01000057.1, forward strand.
GAGACGCTGCTCGTCTTTCACCAGCTTGTCACGCTCGTCGAGCGCTGCCGCATAGAGACCGCCGCTCTTGGGACGCAGCGTTGACGTAACCAGGCTATAGAGTTCTTCTTCACATGCCGCGGCGATTTCGGCCATGCGTCGCCCGCCGGTCAGGGCTTCAACTTCCCCCTGAACCGAGGACAGTAGGCTTTCGCGCACGCGTTTTTCGCCGTCCTCCTCGCTTTTGCTGCGCCTTTCGATGCCGGTGACCCCTTGGCGAACCCAGAGCAATCCTGCCGGTCCTGCGCTTCCGCCATGGATTAGTTTGCCGATAAAGGCTTCGGCCTCATCGGCTTGAGCCAACAGTCGCCCGCCGTCGAGGTCAATAACGCTGGCCAGCCTGCCGCCATAAAACTGCTTGGCAAGTCGATAGCGTCCTTCTGAAGTGGTGATGTCGGCCTCCACCACCGGATTGCCCCCACTGTAAGGCCGCAACAGTCGCACGCCTTCGGGTGTGCCCGTGTGAGGCTGGAAAAAGAGTGCGTGCAGCGCTTCGAAGAAGGTTGATTTGCCGAACTCATTGACCGCGCAAAGCACGTTGACGCCGTCGCCGATGTTTTCGATGGCGACGCCTTGCCCGGCGAACCGTTTGACGTTGTGGAGCCGAAGGGCCGTAAGTTTCATGATCCCATCGCCTCGCAATAGCTGAACAACCGAACCAGTGCTTCTCGCGATATGTCGCGTTCGACAGCCGACCGGGTTTCGTCGCTGCTTTCATCCAACAGTGCCTGCGCTGCCTCGCGAAGGGCACCAGAGCGGTCGATCCGATCCAAATCGCCACTTTCGCAGTCGGTCGCGAGCCCGTCCCCGTCCAGTTCCAGATAGGCGAAGTCGGGCGCGGCTACCGCGATCGCCGCTTGAAGGATCGTTCGCCCACTTAACCGCACCCGGCCAGACGCGGCAATTCGCAGCAAAGTCTGACGCCGCAGATGAGCCGGTGGAAGCAACGCTTCAAATGCCGCGGCGCTGTCGTCGCCAGACAGCAGATGCAGGGGAGCGGTTTTCCAGGAAAAGCTAGCTGTTTCAACGGCCACGATCTCGGGCACGGCGCCAGGCCCGGCAATGGAAACGACAAGGGCCTGACCGGGTGTATCATGCTTGAAACGGTCAGGTTCGGGCGCACCGCTATAACGGCTGCGCTCATTGATGGTGACGGGTCCGTGCCAGTCGCCAAGTGCCAGATAATCGAGGCCGGCCTTAGTCGCGCGATCTGGTGCAATGACATCGGACGCTGCTGAATCTTCGGAAAAGTTCTGAATAGCGCCATGAGCAAGGCCGAGCCGGATGGCGCCTTGCGGCGTCGCGGCGCTGTTCATCCACTCGGTAAGGTCGCGACCGGGTCTGCGGGTGGTGCAAGGTGCAGGCAGCAGCGCCACGTCCGCGCCAATGGTCAGGGTTTCGGGCCGCGTCGCCAGCAGGACATTGTCCGGCACAACGCTGTCCGCTGCACTCCACAATTGATCAGCCAACAGGGAATCATGGTTGCCAGGCAGCAATATCCAGCGCAGAGGCGCGCTCTGGCTCATCTCGGCCATGGCCTGCCGCAACATCGCTGGAGTGGGCGTTTCGGTATCGAACGTATCGCCGGCCAGAAGTATGGTGGATGCACCATGGACGCGTGCCTGCTCTGCCAGCCGGCTGATCGCGCCATGGCGCGCTTCACGGAGCCGCCCGCGCAGATCCTCTGGCATGTTGCCGAACCGCTTGCCGATATGAAGATCGGAGCTGTGGATGAATCGAAACATGGAGTCTCCGAGACTATGTCGATGCCAGGTTGCGCTGGGCGCGATCGATGGCTTCATCCAGCCGGGAGCGTGAAATCGCCGCAAGTCGCTCGACACCGAGCAGACGTGCAAGGTCGAGAGCGGGGTCGGACTGTTCCAGAATGTCCTCGTTCGCAACGACGACAGCGGCCAGCTCGGCGATTGGAATGTCGGCAATGGACCGGCGGGCATCGGCATCGAACGGCATGCGATAATCAAGCAGGTCGACCACCGTCCCTCTCTTCCATAGGAAGCTGCCGCTGGATTCTTCAGTTCTATCGAACTCGCGCAGATGCAGGTCGATCCGCTCCCGAATCTTGTTGCCCGTTCTGAGCCAGCCATGCGCCCGTGCGATGCGCTGCGCAAGGACGTCATCTCGCAGAGGTCCTTCCTGCTCGATCACCGCGTCGACCATGGACCGCAGCGTGCCTCGGTAGACGAAGTCATAAAACTGATCCGGGCTGGTGGAAAATCCGGTTAGATCAGTCAGGCGATAACGGCCGCCCGTCGGTACGGTATCATGCGTCGAATGCGCGGCCGCAGGCAAAATTCCTGCAGATGCCGATGGGCGCTCTCCCGTCGCGAGGGGAGCGGCGACAAGTTCTGGCTCTGATTTTATCGACGGATGTTCCGGTTCGCCGGCCGATGCTAGGTCTTCGGCTGGCAATGGGTCCATGGGGTCGACCTTATGTCCCATGTCCCAATGGATCGCGGCTTCACTTTCCTGTTGTTCAGCCTGTTTGCGACGGCTTTCCTCGAGCAGCGCGGCCAGGCTGGCATGAAGCCTCTCGGTGCAACCTTCGAGATCAAACCACCAATCGGTTGACCATACCCGGACAATGTTCCACCCGAGGCCGCGCAGGACCTGCTCGCGGACCTTGTCTCGATCTCGCGCCGTGGCAGAACTGTGATAGGTCGCGCCGTCGCATTCGACCCCAGCCAGATAGGCGCCGGCGAGATCGGGATGCCGGATCCCTATATCCACTCGAAAGCCCGAAATGCCGACTTGAGGAACGATGGTCCATCCGCGCTTCTCAAGCTCGGCAGCGACGGCCTCCTCGAAAGGGGATTCCAGGGCTCCGACCGATCCGCGTTCCTGCGCTGGCAATGCCACAGCGCCGCGTTCGGCAAAATCGAGAAAGGCTTTGAGATGCTGTACGCCGATCGCTTTGGTTCGGTTGGGGTCGATCTGGTCGGCGGCAAAACCTGAAAATACGATCAGTTCCTGCCGCGCACGCGTCACCGCGACATTCAGCCGGCGTTCGCCGCCGTCCCGATTCAGCGCGCCGAAATCCATGCTGCGCTTGCCGGCATTATCTTGCGAAAAGGTGATCGAAAACAGGATTATGTCACGCTCGTCCCCTTGGACATTTTCCAGATTCTTGACGATGGCGGGCTCAATACGCTCGTCGGCAAAGAACCATTCAAGCTCCGGCTCTGTCTGGCGTGCCTTGTCGAAAAGGTCGAGGATGAGCGACTGCTGTTGCGCGTTGAAAGTGATGACTCCGAGCGTGGGTCGGTCCTTTTCCGGTAGGGCCAGCCAACGCCGCATCCTGCTGACCGCCTCGTCGGTTACCGCTTGGGCTTCGATTCGATTGGTGCGGCTTTTGCCACGGTCATAGATGCCGGTCGTGATTTTTCGCAGCTGAACTGCCCGATCTTCCACCGTTGGCGAAGGGAATGTGATGAGCCGGTTCTGATAGTAGTGATGGTTGGAAAAGGCGATCAGCGACTCATTGCGGCTACGATAATGCCAGCGCAGGTCACGTACCGGGATGCCGGCCGCTTTGGCTTCGTCGAGAATGCTCTCAAGATCCTTTTCGTGTTCGACGACTTCCTCGTCCTCCTCGTTGCGGCCAAAGAAATTGGTGGGCGGCAACTGCTTGGGATCGCCTACGATTATGGTTTGATGGGCTCGCGCGATGGCACCGACGGCGTCCCAGGTGGTGATCTGCGATGCTTCGTCGAAAATCACCACGTCGAACAGGGCTTGGTCGGGCGGTAGATATTGAGCGATTGAAAGAGGGGACATCAGCATGCACGGCGCGAGCTTGGCAAAGCTCGTCGGCATCGCGCCAATCATCTCGCGGATTGACCGGCTGGGCCGCTGCAATTCCATCTGATGGCGCAACAGGCCCAACTCGGAATTGCGCGGGACGCCTTGCACAGCCGGCAAACCATGAGCGATGGCACTGATGACGCGAAGGCTTGCTTGAGCGCGGACAAGATCGTCGATTTCCCGGAAATCTTCGATGGCGTGCTCGTGCTGGAAGCGACGGAAATTCCGCAGCACCGGATCGGCATCCAGCGTGGCCGGCAGCCACCAGCGTACATAGGCCAGGCGGAACGCGGATTGAGCTTCAGCTGGTCGCACTAGACCCGCCTCGATATCGTCGACCAACGCTCCCAGATTGTGACTGACAGCCCTGCGACGAATGCCGCACCACGAAGTCCAGTCCCGGAGAAGATGACGGGCGTCGAGCAAGTCTCCCATCGCAGTCGTCAATTCGGTCAGCGGGTTATCATGTTCTGCCCAAGAAGGCGTCTTTCCAGCAGGGATCGCAAATTGGGTCTTGGCAGCCTCGAATGCTGCAGAAGCCGCAAGGAAGCGGGCTGCCCCATAGCGCATCGTGCTATCTGCTGCACCGCTTCGCAGGCTCGGGGCGGTTGCTTGCAGGAGCGCTTTGAAATCCTCCGTGCCGAGGCCGGGCAGGCGTAGCGTCTGTCGAAGCCTTTCGGCCATCGAGAGTATCTGATCGATACGGTGGGTGTCGGTATCAAGTGCGGCAAATCCGATCGGCTTCCCAGATAGGATGTTGGCTTCGACAGTGGCCCGGCGGTCCTGCATCAGGCGCAACAGCAGCAAGTCGTGCTGAGGATCGGCTACCCCCTCTGTGACATAGCCTTGAAGCAGCTTCTGGACTTTGCGTTTGCCCAACTGACTGTTTGGCCAGAATGCAGAAGCGGCCTGCTGCCATTGCTGCTCTATGTCCTCCACCCGTATGCGCGCAACGGCAGCCTCGTCATAGCGGGCCGACAGGTCCTTGCGAGACTTGCGATAGTCTCCGATTGCCTCATTGAGAGTGGCGAGGGCTCCCCGCAACTGGGCGAAATCTCGATCAAAGACAATGCTGACGTCATAGCCGGCACTGTCCTGGAGTGCCGCTGCTAGTTTTCGCAGCGCTTCGAGCTCCGCTTTTGACGCGTCGCCTTTGGCGCGCAGGCCGATGCTCACCAGGAAGGCGTCGAGTGCGGTCGCTAGAACCTCGGACGCATTCTTGAGGGTCTTTGCCCCTTCGAGCAAATTGTCCTGCCAGCCTGACGTCCACTCGGTGACATCTATAAGACGCAAGACCGACCGCATCTCCACCGACTGAAATGCGAGACCTGTTTCGGCGGCAATATGCTCCAGCGCCAGCCGGTTTGCCTCGTCATGGGAATCGCGCGATGGCCAGGACAATCTCGGAGCGTGCTGCCGCTTGTTCTTGAGAGCGATGCCGAGCGCCAGATAAGGCGTCAGACCATTGACATGGTGCCGATGCAGCGCTTCGACATAGGCATTCAGTTCGTCGCGACGGACGCGAAGCCGCTCGTTGATCGCAATCCACTCCGCTGCGTCCACGCGCACGCCGCTTTCCCAGCTGATCCTGAGCTGGGTGAGAAAGTTGCGTCGGTCCGCCTTGCTGGAATGGAGTTCGAGACAATGCGCGCCCAGGCCATGTTCGCGCAGGCGGCGATACACCACATCGAGCGCCGCCGTCTTCTCGGCCACAAACAGCACGGTTTTGCCAACTGAAAGACAGTTGGCAATCATGTTGGCAATGGTCTGGCTCTTGCCAGTGCCGGGAGGACCGATGATGACAAAATCGCGACCCTCAGCGGCGGCAAGACTTGCGGCGGTCTGTGAGGAGTCGGCCGGCAGCAGCAAAACCATGTCGGACGGGGCATAGTGCCGGTCGAGTTCGCGCTCGTCGCGGAATGATGCGCCATTGCCCTCGAAAGCTATCTCCGGCGTGTCGATCAGATGGCGCACGACACGGTTTTCGCGCAGCGCATCGGTACGCTCGACCAGATCCTTCCACATGAGAAACTTGGCGAAGGAAAAGGTCGACAGCGCCGTCTCGTCCACCACCTCCATGCCGGGGACGTCGCGCACTGCCTGGCGCATAAGACCGAGCAGCCTCGGCACATCAACGCCGCTTTCGTCCTCGGGCAGCTCACCGGAAAACTGTGGCAGTTTGAGCTCGAAGTCGCGTTCGAGAAACTGCAACAAGGTTGCGTTGAATCGCGGTTCATCTTCATGGAAGCGCAAGGTAAAATGCGATGTTGCGCTGCGGCGCTCGATTTTGACCGGTACGAGCAGCAATGGCGCGCGATAGCTGCGCTCGTCCTCGGCCTTCTTCTTCCAGCGCAGGAAGCCGACCGCCAGGAAGAGCGTATTCGCGCCGCCCTCGGCAAAATCGTTGCGCACTTGCCGGTAAAGATCGATCAGCCGGGATTCCAATTGACGCCCATCGAGCGTCGACGGGAGCTCGTCGCGCAGAAGCGCTTCCGCGGCAAAGCCACGCTGGAGGTCACGTCCGTGCACCTCGCGATAGAGGACAGCATCCCGCTCGCCCAGTGGATTCTGTTCGGGGAGCGAAATCAGCCGGATCGAAGCGCCTGCCATCAGACGGTCCTCGAGGTAGCCGACGTCAGTACAAAGAAACGGAATTGTCTTCTTGGAGTCCGGAAAATTGAGCAGGCGGTTCCGCAGTGTCAAATCGAGGAGCTTTTTCTGCCAGCGGTCGATCCGTCCGGCCGCTGTCGTCGGCTTTACCTCGACGATCTCGACCGGCAGGGCTACCACGGCCGGTGCGGCTGGCAACGGCAACGCGATTTCGGTTGCCGCCTCTGCATCCACGCTGCGGCGCGTCGGTTCGTGCGAAGCAAGCGGTGTGATGCCGCCGCTGCGCGAGCGGCGTATATCGATGGCTGCGACAAAGGTGGCTACCTGCGTTTCGTCGAGCCGCTGTTCGATTGCGTGTTGGGCAGCCTCCAACGTCATCGCCGGCCGATGCGTCACGCCTGTCGTCTCAAACACGATGAGTTCGCGCGATGCCAGCGCCTTGCGGACCTCCATGGCATCGGGTTCAATGGCGTTGGCGAGCGTCCTTTGTGTCATCCAGACGCCGACGGCCGCGTGTCCCTGAAACATCAAAACGACGGGATGCAAGCCCGTCGCCTCCAGGGCGGACGCGAATAACAGACTGGTATCGAGACAGGTTGCCAGCTTTTCTGCCGTAATAATTGAGGGACGTCGAATTTTTTGGCCGCGGCTTTCGAAGCTCGCAGGTGGCTCTGCATAATGCAGCGATAGGCCAGCAATGGCCGAATAAATTGCGGCCGCCAGCATGAATGCGCGTTGCGGATTGCCGCTTTGATAGCCATCGAGGCTGGAAGGATGACCATGCGCTGCGAGCAGCTCCGCTGCGGAACGCAGCAGTCCTGCGATCGCCGGGTCGTTCGGCATGACGAATGCGGCGAGCAATTGCGCCATATCGACGACGCCACCCCATTCGTCGCGGGCAAGCAGGCGCACCGCAACGCGCTGCTCGGCCAGCACTGCGCCTCCTGAGGTTAGGCGCAACGTTATCTCCCCGCGCTCAGCCTCGTTGAGACCGGCCAGATAGCCGGCGTCGAGATCGATTTTTCGATCGCTTAAGGGAAGCCGGTCGCCAGCAACGATCCGATCAATTGTCCAGCTTTTGGCGCGCAAAAAAGGGGGGTTCGATGTCAGCTCGAGAGTGCATTTTTCGAAACCCTGCTGGGTCGGGTTGTTGAGCGCGATAGACCGGATCACCGGAATAGCATTTTGGAAGGACGCATATGTAAAGCTGGCGGCGATGTCCGCCACGACTTCTATTACGGGCGCGGCTGATATACCGGCAGCATCGCCAGTCTCCGAACTCGTTTCCATACCCCATCCCCTATTTTCATTTACGATAGAACTTTGCCGCCAGAATTTGAAAGTAAATTCTCGGTATGGTCGCCGCTTATGTCCAGCAGCATAGATTTCTAAAAGTGTTACCGCCCAGATAACGGTCGAAATGGAGACAGGCGATAATCGGTCGTCACGATTGGAGGGGATCCAAAAGTCGCGGAAATCGGAGCGCCGGCGCACGCTGCTGAAACCCAAGACGGGCAGGACGTCATCCGCAAATGTGTGGCGGTCCGGGCGCCATGGACCAAGCGTTGCGCGCCTATCGCGAGCGCTGTCGTGGCGCCTATCGCGGACTCGGACCCAGCCCGACAGTGACGGCGAACCTCGATCGGCCTATCGGTGAGGCGGTCGAATTCCGCCCATAGACTATCGAAAGGCACGCACTTCCAGCTCTATCTCCTCGTACGCGTTGCCGGCTACCTAAATTCGTGCGCGCGGTCCAATGCCTTTGATTGCTGATGTCGTTGTGGAGACGTTTGATCGCTGAAGCATTTGTTTGCTGACCTAGCGGCGCGGGGGGAGGTCATTTATTGGGTACATCTCCAGCACTCTATGTGCGATCGCGAGGAAAATTTGTCCAGACAAGCGAATTCATCGAATCTGGACTAATCAATAAGTATAATGATGGTAAGATTCGGGGGGCAGGAATGGCCGAGGTTGGACTTTTGGAATGGGCGGATAAGCAGCCCGACTGGATTAGGGATGCCTTAAGAAGACACGCCGCGCGGCCGGGCTTCAACCTCGAGCAGGAGGATAAGGCCGGTGTAACAGCTCGGGTCCGCCACGTCGGTGGATTTACCGCTGATCTGCCCGAATGCTCTCCGCTCTCGGCGGAGCATTTGAGGGCCAACAGTTCGAACGAGCCGCGCGCGGTGCTTTGCTCACTCGGCCCCGTCAAGCATTTGAACCGCCTCGCCGAAGAGCAGCAACTGCGTTTCGCCACCGATGGCATCACCATTATCTACGGCGACAATGGAAGCGGAAAGAGCGGCTATTGCCGGATCGCGAAGAAGCTTTGCCGTAGTCTGACGGCGGATGATCTTCTTGGCAACGTGTTCGAGATCGGCACCAAACCGCCAGCCGAAGTGCTTGTCCGGTTTCTCGAAGAGGGTGCTACGGAACCGACCCCCATAACCTGGAAGGACGGAACGCTGCCCCCCGCGTCAATTGCACGGATCTCCGTTTTCGACTCCGCGAACGCTCGCCTCTACGTCGATAAGCAAAACCGTATCGGTTTTCTGCCCGCAGCCATCGCGCTTCTCGAAAGCCATGGACGTCACCGCACCGAGCTCGAAGCCGACTTCCGGGAAGAAATCAAAGCGATCGAAAAGAACCTAAAGACACCATTGCCGAGTGGGTACACAGCTGCCGGCGCGGTCGTAAAGCTGCTGGCTCGTCTCGAAATCAAGTCAAAGGACGTGATGCCTTCCGCAGCCGAAATCAAAAACCTCGCTGCCCTCTCAGAGCAGGACATGGCTGATCTCGCTGGCCTCGAACAGGCTCTGGCAAGCGACCCTTCAACGATGGCGACAAAGCGTCGGCGTGCCAAGGCGGCCTTGGAAAAACTGCTGACTGCATCTGAACAGATCGACGCGGCTCTCTCAGCGGCGGCCCTCGAGATTTATCGCAATCTATATGCAACAGCCGATTCTACAGCGCAGGCTGCACAACTTGCCGCCTCAGGAGCGTTCGCGACTATGCCGTTGAGCGGCGTTGGGCTTTCTCCCTGGCGGTATATGTTCGACCATGCACGAGCCTATTTAGCGAGCGTCACTGGCATCGATCATCAGCACTTGCCAGATCAGGAAGGCGATCGTTGCATGCTCTGCCAGGAGCCGATGACGGCGGACGCCGCGGGGCGGATCCAATCCTTCAATGACTTCGTAACGGGCGCCGCAAATAAGGCGGCGCAAGTCGCATCTATTGCCCATGAAGAGGCCCTGCGCCAAATCAAAGGACTCACCATTGCGACCGGGGAGGCGGTTGAGGCGGCTCTCGGAGAGTTTGGCGATCTGTCCGCCGCACGCAAGGCGATGGTGGCCCTGATCTCGGCATATTATGTCGAGGCAGGTAAAAGGCGTGATGCAATTGTCGTTGCGGCTGCGCTGTCCGAGTACGCTGCGTTCCCGCAACTTGCGGCGCCAGTTGCATCGAAACTCCGAACGGAGGCGGAGGCGCTAGAGGCCGAAGCGCTGACGGACGACAAGGCAGCGGCCGACGACGGGAACCGCGCTACCGATCGAGCTCGTCGCGATACACTCAAGGATCGGAAAAAACTGGGCGACGATCTCACCATCGTTCTCGCGCGCTTGGCGAATCTCGAAGAGCGGCGCAAGCTTCTCTCATGCTGCGATGCTGTCGAAACAGGCTCGGTGTCACGGCAGATGACGTCGCTTCGACGAAGCCTCGTCATGCAGGATCTCGAAAAGCGCGTCGTCGCCGAGATTGAGACTCTGGCGTTAACGCACATCCCGTTCGCAGTTAATGATCGTAGTCAAGATGGGCAGAGCTATTTCGAGGTCGGGCTCAACGCGGCAAAAGCGATCTCAAACAGCAAGGTCTTAAGCGAAGGAGAGCAGCGCGCGCTTGCCCTGGCCTGTTTCTTAGCCGAGGTCGGAGGAGACACATCGCGTCAAGGCATGATCATCGACGACCCCGTGTCATCTCTCGACCATGTTCGGATCAGGCGGGTCGCGGCAAGGCTCGTAAAAGAAGCGGCCACAGGACGTCAGATTATTATTTTCACCCATAATCTTCTGTTCTTCAACGAGGTGGTTGACGCAGCTGCGCAGGCCAATCCGCCGATTCCCCTTGTTCGAAACTACATCAACAAGTCCGAATCTGCCGGTTTTGGCTTGATTAGCGAAACTGACGAGCCGTGGATCGCACAGTCTGTCACGAAGCGCATCGAGACTCTCAAGACGCGCCTGAAGAGCTTCGACGGCGCCACTGATTTCACCACCGATGCTTGGCGAAGGTCAGCGAAGGATTTCTACAGCGATCTTCGGGAAACCTGGGAGAGGCTCGTTGAAGAAATCCTGCTCGGTAAAGTCGTCGAGCGATTTAACAGCGATGTCAAGACACAGAGCCTGAAGGGTGTGGTGGTCGAGGACGAAGACCACAAGCGAATCTATTGGGCCATGAAGCGAGTTTCGGAGCGTTCTGGACATGACATGGCGTCCGCCAAGGCCATTCCAGTTCCAACACCAAACGATATGAAGAGCGATCTTGATGGAATTGACCAATATCGTATCGACACCACCAAACGAAAAAAGGATGCCGAAAAGCGCCGGATTGAATTCGAACAGCCTCCCAAGGCGACTGTACTCTAGCCTAATGACTATTGTCGTGTATTACTGGCCCTCACTGGCTTCATCCTGCTGCGCATGCCGGTGTCCGCCTGCCGCGGGCGAAGCCGACGTGACGAGGAAGTATCGCGAGGGCGCCAAGCCATCAATGGCTGTGCGCTCGCTCTTCATCTTGGATTTCAGCGCCGAGAAGCCTGACCGCTGGTAGTGCTTCGCCTGCACAATGTCGCCGCCGGCAAGGGCATGTCGACCATCCATCGCGTCGTCCGGTCCCTCGGGAAAGGCCTCGAAACGCTTGTCGATCTCGCGACCTACGAGGTCGCGGGCCAAATCCTCAAACTCGTTATGGGACAAACTCGAGAAATCATAAGCCATGCGCCCAGATTGAGTGCCCATTTGGTGGGCAGACAAGCAACCGGGGGCACAATTGCGTCGTGCCTCTCCATTACCAACAAAAAGATAAACGCGCTTTCCAGGCGATGCGGTCGGATGATCGTTTCGCGCTTGGCAAAAGCGAACGGATTAGTCTATGGCTCTCGGCGGGGGGGCGAGTTATGCGACGGGTGCGAATCCTTCAAGTAGGCGATATTCACTATCCGGATTGGCATCCTTCCTCTAGCAACATCGATGCCAAGGATAGCAAGTTCGCTCCGAAAATAACGCAGAAGCTACGCGCGTCTTCGCTGCGTGCCGTCTTGACGAAGCTTCGGCGGCTGACGACTTCGAAGCCCTTGGATTCGATCGCCTTCATGGGGGATTTCACGAGCCGTGGCGACAAGACTTTCATTGCTTCGGCATTCCAGCATTTCACGTTGCTCTGCCGCGCACAGGGGCGCAGTTCAAAGGCGCTTCCGTTGATATTCGTACCGGGAAATCACGATGTGAACCGTGATGACGCGCGCGAACTTGGACCGACTGAGAAATTCAGCGAAATGGCGAGTTTAGCCGCCCGCTTGGGTTGGCAGACCGTTCCCGTGGACCAACCCGTGCACTTCAGACTTCCGACAGGATCCGCAGGCGCAAACTTCATCCTCGTCAACACAGCGATAGGCAGTTGGGAGCTTCAGAACCTTCCCGCGTTCCTTCGTGATCGTCTCGAGGCACTCGGTCCTTCTACAGAACCTGTAGATCTCGGCTCGCCGGACACCTCGGGACATTCGCCCGCGACACCTCCCAGCGATCCAGACAAGGAGGCGTCCGACGACGAGTATTACGGTCAGATGGACACGCCATACATCTCGCGTGAGATGCTTGCAGGCCTACAGGAATTGCTCCAGCAGCCCGACATGCGTTACGGCATCATGATCGGCCATCACAATCTGCTGCCACAAAAGACTCCGCGCATTACGCCATACGCGGAGATGCTCAACAGCGGATTTGTCAGAACTCAGCTGCTGCAGGGCAACAAGCCTATCGTCTACCTGCATGGACACATACATGCCGATCCGGTCGAGATCGTCAACGATCCAAGGTTTCCGGACGGCAAATTGATCTGCATCTCAGCACCAGAGATACAGTCAGGTTTCAATGAGCTCGTCTTCTTCACGACCGATCAGGGAGAGCTCGTCGGCATCCGACTTATACCCTACCGCACCAATGTCGCCGACGGGACGGTCATGGAAGGCGAACATTGCTTCATCTCGACTATGTCCAACGGCAAGGCCTTTCTGAACAACGACACGTTTGACCTGATGCGCCGACTGCGCGACCATGCCACCAGGCGCGGGAATGGGTTACTCTTCTGGGACGAGATCACTGAGATTGCCGCCTCCGCCGAGCTCGGGCTAGATTTGGAAGACTCTCTTCTGATGCTCCAAGCGGCGCGCTTCGTCGAGATAGACGGCCTCACGAAGGCAAACTCGGCTTGGCGCATTAAGGTAAGGGACGAATAGAGATGGAGAATCCGTTCGGCCCCAACAGGATCGAGTACGAAAGTCGCCCGATACTGTGGTTCAGTCAGAAGTCGGCCTTGATTTCTGCCGCCGCCAAGCCGGTCTTCGTCGCAGGGACGAGAGGCAGCGGCAAGACCAGTATTCTTCGCTCGCTTTCCACAGTTCATATCCTCGAAGACAAAAGTCTCGCGGACCAAGTCGGCAAGCTCGGCTGGTATGGCGTCTTCTTCCAGCTCAATGAGACATTTTCGCCCCTAATCGACAACGCGGTTCTGAACCTCATTCCGGAGCGGATACGCTTCGACACGGCCGCCGTGATCCCGCGGCAATTCGTAATCTTCTCTCACTATCTGGAGCTGAAGATAGTCGAACGCCTGCTCGAGAGCATCAGCCAGCTCAGACGCGACAGCCACTTGAAATACCGGGCCTCTGAAGATAGGGACGTCGCCTTGGCACTGCATCGCGAAGTGCTGCACTTCATACCCCAACCTGCCCGTCTCGACTTCTTCAGCATAGATGAGCTGCGGGGTGGGATAACCCGGTACGTCGACGAATGCTTCAACGCGTTCTTCTTTGCCGCCGATGAGGGAGCGACCGGCTTCAGAGCGACAGACCCTGGCGCGATCATTAACAAGGTCGCGACCGCGATCACCCCACTTTTAAATGGCCCATCTTTCGCCGGTGACAGGGCGCCCTTCTTCAAGATCCTGATTGACGACTGTGAGGCACTGACACCGCTCCAACAGCAGTTCCTGAACACCTTGGTGAGGAAGACGCGCGGCAATGTGAAATGGGTCCTCGCCTACATCGGCGGCCTTTACGACACGATCCGGACGATCATACCCGGCCAGTCGCTCTCGAATGCTGACCGGGACGTCGAGAATCTTGATTCAGTCGATCCGAGGGAGTTCGCCACGCTGTGCGAGAACGTGTCGTCGCTTCGGCTCTACTATGCGCTTCCTGACCATCTGCGGAGTGATCTCAAGCGCAACGATGCGCTCAGCGCGTTTTCGCTCAAAAACCGGCTGGGGCGGCTTTCCGTCAATGACATCATCGAGCGGGTTATCATATCGGGTCATTCCGAGGGCAGAGAAGAGCTTGTGGCACTCGCTGATGCAGCACGTGAATTCCTCTCCGTGAATTTGAGGACGGCGGATCAGCAGCAATTCCTTCTTGATCGAAAAGCGCGCCCTTATGCCGAAGGGCTGGCGCTCGCGCTCATGAACCCGGAAATCAAGCGCCGGCCCATGAGCAAGGCGGATGCTTCAAATCTGAAGAGGTCGATCGCCCGGAAACAGGGATGGGCTTTTCTGAAAGCGTGCCAGATGCTGCGTCTGCATGACTACCCGTACGTAGGGCACCAGATCATCACATCATTGAGCGACGTCTGTATACGCGATTTCCTTGATATAATGGGAGAGATCTTCCGCCGCAGTGTTCCGAGTTCCAGTGATCCACGAAAACTGGTGGAATTCATCAACTCGGATTTACAGATTCATCTCGAACAGCAGAGACAGGCTGTGAACGCCGCCTCTCAACGGAAGCTTGATGGACTTCAGGCGCTTTCACATCCGTACGAAGAAGAGAGCGTGCGCATGGTGCGGGCGTTGGGTTACCTGACCGCTCGCCTCCAGACAGAGTTTGCCGAAGAAAATGCTCTAGGAACGACAGAGAGAGGCATTTTCAGGGTTGATCTAAAGGAAATGCGCTCGCTGGTGAACCGACTGGAGCAACCCAGCGGAAAACTGGACGAGGTCCTGCGTCGGGCGGAAAGGGATGGGTTTATCCGGGAGGTCTCCGCCGCCGGCAACTTTGAGGTGGACCGCGCCGACCCCGCATCGAAGGAGATGCTGATCAGATTGCATCGGCGATTTGCACCTTACTTCGGGTTCTCCTATCGCGGCCCGTACGAAATCAACACAATCCCTGCGGCGCAGATGGTCGACCTGCTTTTTACCAGGCATCGGCTCCCAGAAGACTGGGCCGACTCGGTGTTTAAGGAGCTCGTCGCGCGGCCCGCACTCAAGACCGAATTCCAGCACTCGCTTTTCGAGAGCGATCTCGAATGACCGCTTCAACTGTCGAGTATCGAGTCTTCGGCCATCTGGCCGTCACTGAGAAGGCGAGAGATGCAGGTACCTGCGAAACGATGGAGGCAGATATCGCGATCGTCGCGCTTGGATGGGAAACGCGTTTCGCCGCGTTCGAAAACCATCTTGACCTGAAGGTCGGCAAAATCGTGGTTCTGGACTTTGCTCTGAAGGAAGCGAACGTCCCAGCCGTCGAAGAAAACCGGCGAAAGCTCATCGCTATGGGTACCCGATGGGGCGTCGAAGTGACTGCGATCACCCTCGAGCCTTCCATCGAGTATCAGAAGAACATCAATCTCCTCGATCACCTGCTCACTCAGATGGCCGCTTCATGTGGCTCATACGAAGGAAGCCTGCGGAAGGTTTTCGTCGAGTGCTCGACGATGCCGCGAATCTACATCCAATGGCTGATTGCGGTGGCATTCAAGAAAATGTCGATTCAGTCTCTCGAATTCGGGTACGCCGAAGGTATCTACGGGAACGCGATCGGCAAAGAGGATTTTTCCAGCGGCTTGGACCGATACGTCACCGTCCCTCATCTTCAAGGCAGCGGAGGAATGGGCGAAGAGAAAGTCCTGCTCGTGGGGATCGGAGGAGATGCCGACGTATTCTACGGATTGATCGATATCGTCAGTCCGGAACGGATCTCGCTCCTCGTCCCAAGAAGCGAGAAGAATGCGCATATCGATGCTTTGCTCGATCAACAGGTGGCCAAGGTACGTGAAACCCACCGGCTCGAAGATGGCGAAGTTCGCGACATCCAGGCTTTCGGGCTGATGGCCCACCTCGATGCTTTCGAGACGTATCTCGACGGGTTCGGCTCGCGTGCGGTGGTGAACGTTTTTGTCAGCGGCCCGAAGGTTCAGGCCATCGCTGCTGCCGTGCTCGCCTGCTCCGACAGCCGCGTCCATCTCAAGGCACGAATTCCCACCTCCTATGCCCATCGTGAAGTCTCAGCGAATGGGCGGTATCATATCTATAGGCTGATTGACCTGACATCCCCTGCCTGCAGCCTTCCCGGGACGTTCTGACACGATCTTGCATTCGAGTAGCATCATGGTCCCAGTAGCCGTTCCGCCAAGCCTTCAGCGCATGTTCGTGTCGCCCGATCCGGTCGATGGGGGACTAATTCCCACTTAGAAGCTGCTCTACATCAGATCAGGGGAAATGCAGACTGGCAGAATTCCATAATTAGCGACTCAAAACATATACTCAGGCGAGACTGTTTAGCATAGAAATAGTGAGCGCTCTCCAATATGTTAGGCTCTGTCGCAGTAGCGCAACAAGCTCAGTCTTTGGATGGGTGGTATGAGGATGAGACGACTGAATGTGTACAGGCTCAGTCATTTTATCGAGGCTCTCGTTTTTGTCGTAAGCGCGTTCGGTGCGACGTGGCTTACCAGCTTTGTGAACGCGCCATGGTGGGCATATGTGATTATAGCGGCCATCACTATGGGCATGTTCGTAGCCGTGCGTCGGGTCCTTTCTGAGCCGCAACGTATGGGACTCTTGGCACACAACTCGGCAGCGACCTCTGCGTGAACCCAGGCGCCTTGAAAATGTCCCCGATGCGTCCGGATTTTTGGCGGTGATCTTCAATCAAATGCGATGAGCTGCAATTTCTGGCGACGGCCACGCTAAGGGCGGGCCTCCAGCACCATGTTGAACGGTGTCTCCGCGGCGCGACGCAATCGCTTGAAGCCGCCGCCGGTCACAACCTTGCGCAGCCTCGCCTCACCGGCCTGGGCTCCAAGCGCGAGCCCGACTTCCTGCGACACGGATGCGGGCGTGCACACGAAAGTGGAAGCGGCATAGTAAACGCGGCCGACGGGATTGAGGTTCGCCGCCAGATGATCATGCGCGAACGGCTCGACGATCATCCACGTGCCGTCCGGCTTGAGCGATCCGTGGACATGGGTGGCGGCGCCCGTCGGGTCGCCCATGTCGTGAAGGCAATCGAAGAATGTGACGAGGTCATACGTTCCGGGATAGCTCTTGGCGGCCGCCACGTCGAACCGCGTGTTAACGCCGACGCCGGCTACCTCGGCCGCCTTGCGGGCGCGCTCAATCGAGGGGGCATGATAGTCGAAGCCGACGAAGCGCGAATTGGGGAAGGCCTGTGCCATGAGCACGGTCGATGCACCATGACCGCATCCAACATCCGCGACGTCCACGCCGCGTTCGAGCTTCTCGACGACGCCCTCCAAGGCCGGCAGCCAGGAGTCGATCAGATTGGCATTGTAGCCTGGACGGAAGAACCGTTCCGTACCGCGAAACAGACACGCGCTATGATCGTGCCACCCGACGCCCTTGCCGGACTGGAATGCCTGCCTCACCTTTTCTTCATCGAGCCACAGCGCGGACAGGAACTCGAATGCGCCTGCCATGAAGGCCGGGCTGTCTTCATCAGCGAACACCAGCTCTTGCTCGGCGTTGAGATAGAATTTGTCGCTCGCTTCATCGTAGTCGACGTAACCCGCCGCCGCCTGCCCGGAAAGCCATTCCCTTACGAGGCGTTCCTGGGTGCCGGTGCGTGTCGAAAGTTCGGCGGCCGTCATCTTGCCGCCTTCGCGCAATGCCTTAAACAGGCCGAGTCTGTCCCCCAGCAGGACTCCCGCGCCCGTTGCGATCGCACCGAGATCGCCGACCATTTTCCCCAAGAATGCGTCCAACTTTTCCTGATTCGCTTCAGACATCTGAATCTCCCTTTGGGTTCAATCTCTCCAGGCGACGGAGCCGTGCTCGTCATGAGGCGCCTTGAGCATCAGATGCTCGAAGACATGCAGATATCCCCGGCGGCTCATCCGCGCTGCCGATCCTGCACCAGACCATATCGGTGACGAGCGGCGCGGTGGTCGGGAATGACAGCCACCTCCATGCCGTTGAAAAGCAGGAAATCCGTCACTTTGCCCTCGTCGGTAACCGGCGGAGCCGGAGTGGTCGTCACCAGGGCAAGCCCTGTTGCAGCAGGTATCCTTGGGCAGCCTGTCAGAACATCGATGACTCCGGTTGTGGTGCCGGGGCGGGCGATCAGGGGCCAAGTGATTGTTCCGCGGCGGCTGTATGTTGTGGTAAGGTGATCATGCGAACTCTTGTTGGTCGGTCACGTGTTTTGCGGATGACCCGCATGTACTGTGCCAAATGAGAAAACCATTCAAACGCAATCCAGTAGATCTGACTGTATCCGACATTGTCGGAATTTGGACATCGCCGAACGCGAAGCGCTCGGGGCTTGTGACGATACTTGAGCGTGCTGCTTCGGAGGAGGGATGCGCCTCGAACCGGCCGCGAGGCCTTTTTCTGGCAACGGATATTCCGGCCGGGTTAGGCCGCGAGGAAAGCGACGGTGAATAAGAGGTAGAGGACCAACCGTTTTGAGCGGGTAGTTGCCGTGTTGCGCCCCCAGGCAAAGGCCAGCACCACGGAGCAGTATTTCTGGTGGCGATACTACATCGCCTTTAAGTGCCGGTTACCCGTTTTTACCCAGTTGGCCTGGTGCATTCAGAGCGAGGTCGTTGGAAACCGCTTATTGTGGCTATGAGCAAACTCGGGATGGAGGAGTGGACCCAAAAATTGGCAAAATGCCCCAGGGAGGATTACATGGGTCGCTCATTCCCCGTACTCGTTACAGGTGCGCGTCGCTACGCAAACAGCTTGCTTTTGACTTGGCGTTTCTTGCCGTTTCGGCATCGCTCACTAATTCGGCCGCTGCCGACACCGTGAACTGGCGTCAATTCGAAGGGACCAGCATAACTTGGGCCTACGACATCCACCCCTATGCGGATGCTCTCGCTGCGCAACTTTCCGGAGTTCGAGAAGCTGACCCGGCATCAAGGTCACGCCGGAACTCTACCCAGACGATTCTTACTGGAACAAGATGACGATCCAACTGACGACGAAGTCGCCAGCATGGGATGTGTTCGGCACTGGCATTCAGCCCGCGTAGGACCTCGCTCCGAGTGGCGCCTGCTGGACAAATACCTGAGTGATCCGAAGCTTACCGATGCTGGATACGACTACATTCGGACATGATCAAGAAGTGCGCGGCTCCTTCCTTCGCCAATGATAACTGGAACCAGGTCGTGGACGGCATCTCGTCCGGCCGCACCGCGATGACGATCGACTCAAAAATGTTCGGCTTCTGGAACGATGTTGCGGGGAAGCCGGCATCCGGCAAGATCGCCTTCGCTCCGCCGCTGCACGCACCGAGCGCCACGAGCTTGGATTCTGACATCTGGATCTGGGCTCTCGCCATGAACGCGGCTTCCGAAAAGAAGGGCACGGCCTGGCTGTTCATCCCGTGGGCCACCTCCAAGCAGGTGGCGCTCAAGGGTGCCCTTGCTGGCCAGCTCGTCAATCCGCCGCGCACGTCGACCTGGCAGGACGATACCTAGACTAAGTACGCTTCGCAGCCCGAGTTCAACAACTTCGTTGACAGCTTCAAAAAGATACAGGATCAAGCCGCGCTGGCTTTCACACCGCGTGTCGGCTTCGGCGAAGCCATGAACGCATGGGCCGTGGCGATGCAGAAGATGGCAAACGGCGATGACGTCGAGACGACGTTGAGGGCGCTTGCCGAAGAAATCCGCACTGGCCTCTGATCAAAAGGAACAGGGCAGTACTATTGCACTGCCCTGTTCCCGCCAACGGCGGAGATCACGCCGTGTCACCCCAAGCACTTAAACCCAGCGCTGCTTCGCCCGGCCGCGCCGACGATTTTTCTTGGCCGCCAAGGCGGCAGCCTGCGGCCGGGGCCACAACCGAAACGACCACGGCGATCAGTCCGTAAGCTGCCCGGGGCAGCGGAAGGGCGGAAAGCGCCTTCAGGTGGCCGCACAAGTAGGGTCTCGAGACGGACTCAGCGCGGCAGCACGCTCGATCCCATCAGCGCCTCATCGATGGCGCGCGCCGCCTGGCGGCCCTCGCGGATCGCCCAGACGACCAGCGACTGGCCGCGCCGCACGTCGCCCGCCGCATAGAGCTTTTCGACGCTGGTCCTGTAGTCCCGGTCATTGGCCTCGACATTCTTCGAGCGGCGGCTGTCAATGGCGATCTTCATCTGGCCGGCCAGTTCCGACACCGGCCCGCGAGCGGCTGGCCCGGCAAAGCCGATGGCGATGAACGCGAGATCGGCACGAATGACGAATTCGCTGCCGGCGATCGGCTTGCGCTTTTCGTCGACCTCGCAGCATTTGACCCCGGTCAGCTGGCCGTCTTCGCCGATGAACTCGAGCGTCGCCACCTGAAACTCGCGCTCGGCGCCTTCGGCCTGCGAGGACGAGGTGCGCATCTTGGTCGCCCAGTAGGGCCAGACCGAAAGCTTGTCTTCCTTTTCCGGCGGCTGCGGACGGATGTCGAGCTGGGTGACGCGGACCGCGCCCTGGCGGAAGGCGGTGCCGACGCAGTCGGACGCGGTATCGCCGCCGCCGACGACGACCACATGCTGGCCGCCGGCGAGGATCGGATGCGACGGCCACGCCACCGACTGGATCGGTTCGCCGCCGACACGCCTGTTCTGCTGCACCAGATAGGGCATCGCGTCATGCACGCCGCCGAGATCGTCGCCGGGAATGCCGGCCGCGCGCGGCGTTTCGGAACCGCCGCAATAAAGCACCGCGTCATGTTCGGCGAGCAGCTCGGCAACCGGCTTGTCGACGCCGACATTGACGCCGCAATGGAAGGTGACGCCCTCGCCCTGCATCTGCTCGATGCGCCGGTCGATATAGTGCTTCTCGATCTTGAAGTCGGGAATGCCGTAACGCATCAGCCCGCCGGGCCGGCTCTCGCGCTCATAGACATGGACGTCGTGGCCGGCGCGGCCGAGCTGCTGGGCAGCCGACATGCCGGCCGGGCCGGAGCCGATGACGGCGACGCGCTTGCCGGTCTTCTTCTCCGGCGGATAGGGCCTGATATGGCCGGTCTCGTAAGCCTTGTCGGCGATCGCCTGCTCGACCGTCTTGATGGCGACGGGAATGTCCTCGAGGTTCAGCGTGCAGGCTTCCTCGCAAGGTGCGGGGCAGATGCGGCCGGTGAATTCCGGGAAATTGTTGGTCGAATGCAGGTTGCGGATCGCATTGTCCCAGTCGCCATTGTAGACGAGGTCGTTCCAGTCCGGGATCTGGTTGTGGATGGGACAGCCCGTTGGCCCGTGGCAGAACGGAATGCCGCAATCCATGCAGCGCGCGGCCTGTTTCTCGACCTCCTTGTCCGACATCGGCAGCGTGAATTCACGGAAATGCCGGATGCGGTCGGAGGCCGGCTGGTACTTGTGCACCTGCCGGTCGATTTCGAGAAAGCCTGTTACCTTGCCCATAGTCCAGCTCCTGCTGTCCAGATGGCGCGCCTGGCGACGCCCTGCAGCTGGATCAGATGGGGCATCCCGTCCACACATGGGCCGCACCAAGTTGCCCAAAATTCGACTATGTACACTTGCCGGGCTCAAAGCTCGTGAGGGGCTCGCCATGCAGCCAGTTCTCGACTCTAATCGAAGGAGCCGGGGACTCCATCTGCAATACCACGTTGCGGTCCAAAGCTATTTCCAAAGGTTTCTGCACGAGCTGGTTTCCTCTCAGAGACGGCACACGGGTTCAGGGAGGAGCGCATCGCTCGTCTTGCCCCATTAAGTGCAGTCACAGTCACTCAGTCTCAAAAGCCATGCCAACGCGCTCAGCGCGCAGTTAGCGCCCATTGCTTCGAAAAACCTCGTCAGTGCCCAGATGTTGGTTGTAATGAACCTGACATTTGTCTGACGCTGTCAGCTTTTGGACACGCGATCACGCGCTTCGTGCCGCCAGGCCAGGCCGAGCCCTGTGTTGCCAGCGGTCGCTTCGATGATTGTACCGCCCGGCGCGAGCTGGCCACGCTGTTCGGCATTAACGATCATCGACAACGCAATGCGATCCTTGATCGATCCGCCGGGATTTTGGCTTTCGAGCTTGACGAAGAGAATTCCTGACTCCGACGTTGTACCGCTGACCAGCCGTGTTGGAGCTGAAATCAGAGGAGTTCGCCTTGGTGGAGACCTTTCGGACGCAGCGATAGCAGCCATCAACCAGCTTCTTCTAAAACACAAGGTGATCTTCTTCCGCGGCCAGGAGCATCTCGACGATGCGGAGCAGGAATTGTTCGCGCGGCGTCTGGGTAACCTTGTACCTCATCCCACGCAGGGGCCGGCAGCCGGCACGGCCTCAATCCTCAATCTCGATTCCGGCCGTGGCGGTGGCAGGGCAGACCAGTGGCATACCGATGTGACTTTCGTCGATGCCTATCCGAAATTCTCGGTCCTACGTGGCGTCGTCATTCCGGCGGCGGGGGGCGACACGATCTGGTCCAACACGCACGCCGCGTACGAGAATCTGCCGGCGCCGCTCAAAATATTGGCGGACAATCTGTGGGCTATTCATAGCAATGCCTACGACTACGCAGCCGTGCGCCCGCGCGCCACAGCCGAAGAGAAGAAGCACTTCGAGGAAGTTTTCACATCGACGATCTACGAGACCGAGCATCCGGTCGTGCGCGTCCATCCGGAAACCGGGGAGAAGTCGCTGCTGCTCGGCAATTTCGTGCAGCGCCTCGTCGGCCTTTCCAAGAGCGATTCCGCCAAACTCTACGAGGTGTTCCAGTCCTACGTCACTGCCCCGGAAAATACCGTGCGGTGGCGCTGGCAAGTAGGCGACGTCGCTATCTGGGACAACCGTGCTAACCAGCATTATGCGGTCAACGACTATGGCGACCAGCACCGGGTTGTGCGTCGCGCTACGGTTGACGGTGACGTTCCGATCGGCGTCGACGGTCGCCGCAGTATAACCCATGTCAAGGCAGCCAAGCCGGCGGCGAAGGCAGCCTGACCGTCTGAACAGGGTAAAGATGAAAACTTCGTATCGCCGCGGCCATATCGCGCTGCTTAACCGCCCCACAAAGCCTTATGATTTCCGAGAAGCAAGGCGAGTTGCGGGCTCGAGGCTTGGCCCGAAATCGAGGTCCTGCAGCGTGGCGCATGGCTCGAGTCGCTGCTCGTGGCCCCGCTGCAGCGGTACAGGTCCCCCACCGCCCCACCATCTCGCCCGCCCTGCACCTCGGATAGCGATCATTCACCGTTTGTTCATTATGATAGCGCACGATCATAACTGGACATGCTGGTAGCTCGTACATGCCTGAAGGCCCTGCGCGCCGACCCAGCGCCGGGGCCTTTTTACTTCCGCAAAATCGATTCCAGCAACGCGGGCACTTCGCAGGATGTCGGAATCCCGCGCTTGCGATGATACGCCGTACAGCGAATTGCGCGAGTCAAACGAATTTGGGTTTCTCAAATATAGAATCGTCGATACCGATCCTGATGGATCGAGCCTCGACGACGAAGTCAACCATCTTCAAACGGAATTATTCAACATTGCCGAGAGCTCCCGGTGTGCCGTCGAAGCCGACATTGGGGAGGTCAGCGGTCACCAACGATCATGGTGATCGCCAGCATCTTTCGTATTCACATAACCGTCGGCCTTGTACTTTCCCGAGGCCATGACATGAGTGGGTCTTCCAAGCACCGATTTGGCCCGGTAGGATTTGCAGGGGGCGCGGACAAGCGGATGAACAAACGGAATGATGCCGGAAAACTGCGCGCGCCTGCTGGGATTTAGCCGACCGTCGATAGGAACATAGCCCTGGTCGACGGCTTTCTGAAGGGCAAGAGTTTCGCCGACCTGGCTCAGGAACATGGCTTGTCGACAACGAGGGTGCGCCAAATCATCGAGAAGGCCGATCGGCTCGTGGGCGGCGCATTCAGACCAAGACTGAAACGTCCAACGCCTCGCCTCGGTCCGATTTCATGGTCGACTATCCCTATGTGTGCAAATGGCCGAGAAGCACCGGCTGGGTAGCGTCACGCCGCATCATTCTTTGCGGAGCTGGAGCGCGCGGGATCGCTGGAGCGGCTGGTGAAAGCGGTTGCCGGGGCGCACAACACGTGAGCTGGCGCCTCGTGTGGCAAAAGGAGAGGGCGAGAGCCCATGGCCTGCAATGAAGCGATCAAGCATTGCGATCGTGGAACCAAGCTAGTCGACCATCCGGACCGCGGCCTTCAATGCCAGCTCGCCTTGGAATCGGCCTTCCAGGAATTGGCTGAGCGCGCAGCGGAATCCGGCTGGACCGAGGAGATAGCCACGCGCTCCTCGAACTCGCCGGCGCGCGCCTCAGGAGCGACTCCGCCAATGACAGACTGAGAGGACGATTAATCGTGCCAGGGCAACGAGAGAGCGGCAGGTTCAAGAAGCTTCGCCTGAACCGATAGGAACGTCGCTGCGCCAATAAAATTGGCGGTGAAGGCTGACCGCGGCCGAGTCGGGCAAGCGAGCGAAGTGCTGAAATAAGGGCGTGAGAATCCAAGACATCGTTTGTAGAGAGCATCGAGCTTCGCGAGATTGTGGTACAGGATCGACCGCAGGTGTTCTCGCAGCGCTCGCAGAACCCGGGATTCTTCCGCGGCACCCGCCAAGGCGAAGAACGGTCAGAGTTGCACGATAACGTTTAAAAGCGAGCCTTCCTCCGAAAGTCTGCGCGCGCAGTTCCA
Organism: Mesorhizobium sp. M1A.F.Ca.ET.072.01.1.1; assembly: GCF_004023325.1. Lineage (NCBI taxonomy): Bacteria > Pseudomonadati > Pseudomonadota > Alphaproteobacteria > Hyphomicrobiales > Phyllobacteriaceae > Mesorhizobium > Mesorhizobium sp. M1A.F.Ca.ET.072.01.1.1. The sequence continues at coordinate 27,149 of NZ_RZSF01000057.1, forward strand.
CGGTCCGATGCGCTTTCATAGCTATTCCAATCGCCGCGCCCATCCTCTCCCGGATCAGGTCCAGCGGGTCTGCAGTGCATGCGCCCCCAAAGTGGACGCCATTGGGCCGGGTGAACCGGGCTCGATTGCGCGCCGAAGGCCCGTTCCAGGCCCGGAAATCCGGGTCCGTCAGGGCGAGCGCGTGCGGGTCGAGGTAGAGAACGGCCTTGCCGAGAAAACGACCGTGCACTGGCATCGCGTGCGTGTGCCACATGCCATGGATGGCGTGCCTCACCTCACGCAGAAGCCCGCGAAAAGGCAACGGAAGATCTAGCATTTATGGGGGAAATGTTTTTTCGGAGTGCTTGACCCGCAGGAAGGGCAGGGCATGACTGCCTATCGCCCGACCCGGCCGGCCGCACTCATGACCGGCTGGGCTCGGTTAATCCTGCATGCCGCGCCCATGAGGTTGCGCTCTGTCGGGAGTGCGTCGAGCACAACGACGAGATGTAGTTCACGATCTTTGAAACGCGTGTCAACCATCCAAAGTGTGGATGCCTTTCATCGAAACAAACGATTTCATCAATGTTCTGGAATCCTGCATGGGCAGAACAGAAACCGCCCGAAAGGAGATTTTTCATGCGCTCTACCGGGCAGTGGAGTGCTGGGAAAGGGAGTTGCAACTGACCGGGTCCGACTTCTTCCGAGTCTATGGACAGACTGGGAGACGCGCACGGTGTAGCGGCTCACATCGTCATACTGCACCTACGCCACACACCGGCCGGACCTGATCCGGCTTTATGAGCATTGGGCTTTGTCAGTTGCCCAAGCGTGAT
>NZ_RZSF01000580.1:0-2134 GCF_004023325.1 Mesorhizobium sp. M1A.F.Ca.ET.072.01.1.1
ACGATGCAGATTTCCTGCGCTCGTTCCAGGGCAGCTTCGCCGGCAACGGCACCTTCAAGGTGAGCGCGAATGCGCCGACGGTGAATATCTCCTGCGACTTCAAATCCGGCGCTACCTCGACCTCGCTGTCGCTCGACGGCAAATGCCGCGGGCTGATCTTGATGACGCGAGAGATCAGCGCGGATCTGAAGGCCACCGGCAGGGGCTATAGCGGCGTCTACATCGGCTCGCGTACCGGGCCGGCGCAATTGAACGGCAGCCGTTCGGGCAACGCGCTCAACCTCGGCATCCGTTGGGCAAAGGAGGTCAATGGCGACCGCAAAGCGCAGTTGACCGTCGAGAAGACCGGCAGCGACAGCATGCGGCTGACAGTGACCGACACGGATCCGAAGACCGGCAAGACCATGGTGACGAGCCGGATCGACCTGCAGCGCACCTGATCAAGCCAGCCATGAATGCCAGCCGGTCTCAGTCCTCGAGCGGCTCGGGCGGGTTGGCGGCACGGCCCTTGCCGAAGGTGTAACCGGTCTCGACGGCCTTCCTGCCGAATTTGTCGCGCAGCTCGTCGATCGCGGTTTCGGCCATCGCGCGCTTGCGCGACTGGACGTCGACCAGATCCGGCGGATCGGCCTTCCCGTCGTCGGAAAGATCGCTGACGCCGATGCCGAGCAGGCGGAATTTCGTGCCGTCGGTCTCGCGACGCAACAAATCGAGCCCGGTCTGGAAGATGCGATCGGCCAGCCGTGTCGGATCGCCAAGCTGGCGGTTGCGGGTGCGCAGCTTGAAATCCTGCGTCTTCAGCTTCAGCACCACGGTGCGCCCGGCAATGCCGGATTTCTTCAGCCGCGCCGAGACTTTTTCCGACAGGCCGCGCAGCACCGGCACCAATTCTGCCAGCGAGCCGATGTCGTTGTCGAAGGTCGTTTCGGCCGATACGCTCTTGGCATCGCCGTCGGGGTCGACGCGGCGGTCATCCTCGCCGCGCGAAAGCCGGTAGAGCCGGTCGCCCATGACACCGTAGCGCCGCATCAGCTCGCCGCGCTCCATGCGCTGCAGCTGGGCAATGGTGCGGATGCCGTCGCGCTCGAGCGTCGCGGCCAAGGCCTTGCCGACGCCCCAGATCAGCGTCACCGGCTGCCCGGCGAGAAAGCTTGGCGCTTCCGCTTCGCCGATGACCGAAAAGCCGCGCGGCTTGCGGAAGTCCGACGCGATCTTGGCCAGGAACTTGCAGTAAGAGAGACCGGCGGAAACGGTGATGCCGAGTTCCTTCTCGACGGTCTGTGCGAAGCGGGCCAGCACAAGCGCCGGCGGCATCCCATGCAGCCGCTCGGTACCGGCGAGGTCGAGAAAAGCTTCATCGATCGACAGCGGCTCGACCAGCGGCGTCAGCGCCTGCATCAGCGCGCGCACCTCGCGGCCGACACCGACATATTTTTCCATGTTCGGCGCAATCACCACGGCCTCGGGACAGGCCTCGAGCGCCTTGAACATCGGCATCGCCGAGCGCACGCCCTGGATGCGGGCAATGTAGCAGGCAGTGGAGACGACGCCGCGCCTGCCGCCGCCGACGATCAGCGGCTTGTCCTTCAGCGCCGGATTGTCGCGCTTTTCGATGGCGGCATAGAAAGCGTCGCAGTCGATGTGAGCGATGTGCAGCCGGTAGAGTTCCGGATGACGGGCAAGGCGCGGGCTGCCGCAGCGCTCGCAACGGCGCATCTCGCTGCGCTGAGAAGCCAGGCAGTCGCGACAAAAGCCGTGTTCGGGGTTGTTGACAGGAGCCGTCATCGCTGCGAACATAAAGAGAACAAACGCAATGGTACGACAGTGCAGGGCCGGCAACAAGCTTGGCCTGGGGAGAACGTATGAGCACGACCATAGTACCGCTGAGTCCTGAGCGTTGGACCGATTTCGAGGATCTCTTCGGCAAGCAGGGCGCCTGTTACGGCTGCTGGTGCACGCATTTCCGGCTGACCCCGGCGGAGCGGCGGGCGAGCGACCGCGAGCGCAACAAGGATCAAATCAAGGCGCGCATCGAAGCCGGCCCGCCGCCCGGGCTTCTGGCTTTCGAGGACGGCAAGGCCGTCGGCTGGATGCAGGTCGGCCCGCGCGCCGACGTGCCCGAATGGAACAATCA
>NZ_RZSF01000581.1:0-2107 GCF_004023325.1 Mesorhizobium sp. M1A.F.Ca.ET.072.01.1.1
CCATGATGTCGTCGGCGATGAACGGAACAGAGGGCCTGAGCTTGGCAAACTCGTAATATCCCGCGAGGCGTAGAGCCAAGTAGAGCTGAAAACGCGCGCCTTTCGACAAAGCGTCTGCGACCTTCGATTGGCCATCCCGCTGCGTGGCGATGAGGACGTCACCGCCTTTTGCCGGCTGGGTCGTCAAGCCTGTGTACTGGCCGCGCGTGATCAGTGCGAAGGCGTCCGAGGCCTGGCTCATCATTCCAGAGCGGTGACGTTCGCGATAGACCCGGAGCGCGCTTGCTGCCGACATGACGCCAAGCTTCAACTCGATATAGCGGGCAGCCTTCTCCTCGATTTCGAGAAGAACGGTGCGGCGCTCCGCATCGATCCGGGCAACTTGGCTGTCGCCGCCAATCGCGTCGAGCTTGTCGGTCGCTCGGGTACGCCGGACGAGTTGCTGTTGTATGGCTTCATCGAGGTCGGCGAGGTGCCGCTCGATTTCGGCCTTTTCAATTGCCAGCCCATCGAGATCGACGCTCTCCAGCAATGAGCGCGCCTGGGCGAAGTCCTCGAGGGCGAGCTCGCTCGTCACTCGTTCTTCAAGCTCGGCCACTGCGCTCTGCAGGCTGTCTCGCTCGCGAAGTTGTTCATCACGCTCTGCGACCTCGGGCAGAGTTTTCACCCCGAAAGCGTCGAGCACCTCCTGCTTGGTCGTCTGGTGTGCCGCGATCTCGGCGCTCAATGCCTCCTGAACGTCTCGCAACTTTTGAACATCGAGGAGGAGATTCGCCCGCGCCTCTCGGGCGCGCTCGGCTTGCTCCAGACGCTCGGTCAGCCTGGCGCTCGCCTGTTCCGGCGCCTCGTCACCTGTGGGATCCCCGGCCTGCGCACTAAGCCGGGCCACCTCGTCAGCAAAGCCAGTCCTGTCAGCCTCCATTTTGCCTATGCGGGTACGCATGGCCTCACGATCCTGCAGCGCCTTTGACAGGTCCGACAGCTGATCGAGCACGCTGCCGAGCCCGGTTCCGGCGATGCCGTCTTCGAGCCAAGTCCCCTTCAGCGTTTCATTGACGTCGGCCTGCCATGCAACATCCCGCCGCTCTGCAATTTCAACGGCTAGCCGCCTGGCGGCCAGCTCCTCTTCCTTCGCGGCGACGCTTCTTAGCGCTTCCGCGCGTTCCGCGTCGACCTTCGCCTGCCTGTCCAGAAAACGGTCAGCAGCGACCACCATCGCCTCCAGGGCCTCACCGGCTTCCGGCTGAATTCCAACGCTTCGAAGAGCCGAGGCCAATCCTAGATGGATCCGCTCTCCTTCAGCTGTTGTTCGTTCAATTCTCGCGCGTGCGAGCAGGATGTCGTCCCAGGCGCCAAGCGCGTCAGCGCGCGCGGACAGCCGCTCCTCCAAAAGTCCGATCAAGAGGTCGAGCGACTGCGCTTGGCAATCCTTAAGCAGGGTGCTGGCCATTTGCTTGATTTCAATCGACGCCGTTTCAGTGCGTTTTTCCAGCTCGCAGAGTTGGGCAGCGACGCGCTCACTCGCCAATTCGGTTTCGGCCGCCTTTTGCTTGATTACGCGCAGGTCCGCAAGCTCGCCGGCGTGAGCCAATCGCGCAGCACCGACCTGATCGTCCCTGGCCAGTGCCACGGCGAAGGCGTCTGCGGTTTCGGGCTTTAGGTCCGCCCGGTGACTTCGCCAGGCCTCTTCCCTCTCACGCCGAATGGCTGCGGCTGTGTCATCGTCAGCGATGTCGGCCGAGGCGCGGACAGCAGTCAGACGAGCCGACGTTGAGATCCGGCTTTGTTCATGCTCAGCCAGACGCTCGGAAAAGACTGCCCTGTCCCTTTGAAGGTCGGCGGCCAGTTTCTTCCAGGCAGCCATCTGCGTCGGCACTGGGACCGGCATTTTGGAAAGTGCCTCTGCATCTCCCGACCACGGCCGAAGGTGCCGCATCGCATCGGCCAGCCTTGTTTGACGCTCTTCCTCGAACCCGCGCGCCTCTGCGATTTCGCGTTTGTGACCGCTGGCCTTGGCTTCCGACACGGCTGCCATCAGCCGGGCTCTTGCGGGCTCGGGGACCGCCCTCTCCTCGCCAACGCGACCTCGGGCCGCATTGAGCCCGTC
>NZ_RZSF01000582.1:0-2102 GCF_004023325.1 Mesorhizobium sp. M1A.F.Ca.ET.072.01.1.1
TGCAGCAATGCGTCGATGGTTTACTTCGCTTTGGATTCGCTCCGTGTGGCAGTCGTCACGACGCTGGCCTGTTCGCTGCTGCTTCAGGCCGGCTCCTTCGGCCGCGTGCTCTTTCTGATCTGGCAGTCCTCTAGCCGCGCTCGTGGAACTCGCCACAGGGGCCAGCATGCCGATGGTTACAGGAAAGCTCGGGTACCAGTCGTCTGACTCTGATCAACTGCGGAATGCAATTTTCAGCTGTGTCCCGGCTTGGTCGAATGCCCAGCATGTGCTGCTGCTTTGATGCGCGGATGACAGGATCAGTGCTCAGACCCACACCAATTTTGGTCACCCTCTGATGACTGAGCTGATCGTATAGGGAATCTGTGTTCGGCTAACACGCGACCATACCCCTGGGCTGACCGGTGCGTAGCCGGTTCAGGTACTTTTTTGCTGGAGATAGCATGCTGGAAAAATTCGAACGTTATCCGCTCACCTTTGGACCCACGCCGATCGAGAGGCTCGACCGCCTCGGCAAGCATCTGGGCGACAAGGTGGAAATCTACGTCAAACGCGAGGACTGCAACTCCGGTCTCGCGTTCGGCGGAAACAAGCTGCGCAAGCTCGAATACATTGTGCCCGACGCGATCGCGTCAGATGCCGATACGCTCGTCACAATCGGTGGCGTGCAGTCCAACCATACGCGCATGGTCGCTGCGGTCGCCGCCAAGATCGGCATGAAATGCCTCCTGGTCCAGGAGAGCTGGGTCCCACATGATGATGCTGTCTACGACCGGGTCGGCAATATCCTCTTGAGCCGCATCATGGGGGCAGAGGTGCGCCTGGTTGACGAGGGCTTTGACATCGGCATCCGCCGCAGCTGGGAAAAGGCACTTTATGAAGTCAAGGCAAGGGGCGGCAGGCCATATGCGATACCTGCCGGCGCCTCTGTCCACAAATACGGCGGCCTGGGCTATGTGGGGTTCGCTGAGGAGGTGCGTGCCCAGGAAGAGCAGCTTGGGTTTGCCTTCGACTATATCGTCGTCTGTACGGTGACTGGTTCAACCCACGGCGGCATGCTCGTCGGGTTCGCCAAGGATGGTCGACAGCGCAACGTGATCGGTATCGATGCCTCCGCCATGCCCGCCAAGACCAAGGCGCAGGTGCTCGGCATCGCCCAAAATACAGCGAAGCTCGTCCACCTCGGAGCGGAAATTGTCGAGGCAGACGTGGTGTTGTTCATGGACTACGCGTACCCGGGTTATGGCGTTCCATCGGAGGAAACCAAAGAGGCAATCCGTTTGTGCGCGCGGCTCGAGGGCATGATTACGGACCCCGTTTACGAGGGCAAATCGATGCAAGGGATGATCGACCTCGTCCAGAGGGGCTTCTTTCCACAGGGATCGAGGGTCCTCTACGCACATCTAGGCGGCGCGCCGGCGATCAACGGGTACGGCTACACCTTTCGCAACGGCTGACGTTCGGCAGTCTGCGATTCCGCGGTCGCGCTCGAACGTGGGTAGGTAGCGTCGTTCGAGCGCTTGGCTGGAGAAGTGGAGGCAGCGACGGGCATCCACTAATTGGTACCATTACGTGCTGTCGGGGCTCAACGCCACGCGCATTGAGCGCATGCCGCCGTTGGCAACCGCGAGGCGAATTTTGACTCCGGGGCAAGAATCCACACGCGGCGGTGGCGGCACGAGGACCAAGCCGGCGAGTTCGCGCTTTCGAACTGGCGCCAAACTGCCACTGCTCGAGGACCGAGGCCAGTCTAATCACAGGCGAGCCGTCCAAGCTCTCAAGAGATAGGGCGAAACCCGACAGCGGCAGAAGACATGTCGGGTTCACGACAATCGGCCGCATTTAGCCTCGTGGAGAATTTCAAAGCATTTCCCGCCGCTTACCGGAGCTGAGGGAATTGGCACCTCCGTTGCAGCTTGATGTGCGGCAACACGGTGAGAGCTTCGCTGAAGCAAGCCAGAGGGAGCGATGCCCTCGAGACCGTGTCCGATTTTGACGGGAAAATATTCCGCGACAAAAGAGACGAAAGGTGTGGAATGACTTTGGACACCAAGATGGAACTGCGTATGGGGTCCCCGGCTCCTGCGATCAAAGTGGAGAAC
>NZ_RZSF01000583.1:0-2090 GCF_004023325.1 Mesorhizobium sp. M1A.F.Ca.ET.072.01.1.1
ATCAAGAACCACTATGAGGGCACCGGCGGCAATGTCGAGGTCGTGCTGGTCGTCCACGGGCCGGCGCTTGCGGCCTTCAAGGCAAAGAGCGCTTCCGGAGCGACCTCCAGCCGCTTTGCCGGCCTCGTCCAGCAGGGACTTGTTCCGCAGGCCTGCGGCAACACAATGCATGGCATGGACATCGCACTGACCGACCTGCTTGCCGGCTTCCAGGTCGCGGAGAGAGGCGGCGTGGTCAAGCTCGCGGAGCTGCAGCGCCAGGGCTATGTCTATCTGCGGCCCTGAATTCGCGCCCTGATCTTGCCTTGACTTGAACACCTGGCCGGGAAGCGTCTACCAATTGCCAGCGCAATCCTGGAGATATCGACGTGCCAACTGACCCGACCACGCTTGTCATTCCCGATCTTGCCGGCAAGGCGGTGCTGGTCACCGGCGCGTCGACCGGGATCGGAGCAGCCCTCGCCCTCGCCTATGCCCGGCAGAAATGCCGCGTTGCGCTGCATTACAATTCAAGCCGGGAAGCCGCCGAAGAGGTCGCCAAAACCATCCGCGACGACGGCGGCGAGGTGTTTTTGACGCAGGGCGATTTTTCGGTTCCCGCCGACGTCGAGCGTGTGGTCGAGGAGAGCGCTGAACATTTCGGCCGGCTCGACGGGCTGGTCAACAATGCCGGCGGCATGCTCGGCCGCGTTGCCTATGCCGACCAGACCGAGGCGCATTACGATGCGGTGATGGATCTCAACGCGCGCTCGGTGCTGACGGCCTCGCGCAGAGCGATCCCATGGCTGAAGCGCCAGGGCGGCTTCATCATCAACACCACCTCGATCGCCGCCCGCAACGGCGCCGGCGGCGGCGCCGGCCTCTATGGCTCGTCCAAGGCCTTCGTCTCCAACGTGACGCGCGGCATGGCCAAGGAGCTGATCGGCTTCGGCATCCGCGTCAACGCCGTGGCGCCCGGCACCATCCTGACCCCGTTCCACGAGCGCTATTCCACCCCCGAGCAGATGAAGGGCATGGTCGCCACCATTCCGCAGGGTCGCGCCGGAACGGCCGAAGATTGCGTCGGCGCTTACCTGTTCCTGTCTTCCGACCGCTTGAGCGGCTACATCATCGGCCAGGTGATCGAGGTCAATGGTGGCCAGTTGATGCCGTGAGCTGGCGATTGCATACTCAGCTCAGCGTGCAACCTGGAGGGAGAGGAAGGGAATGTTCGGACTGATCGGCAAGATGCGGGCGGCACGCGGCCAGCGCGATGCAGTCATGGACGTGCTGCGTGAGACGACCGGTGCCCTGCCCGGCTGCCTGAGCTACATCATCGCCACCGACCCGGCCGATGCCGACGCGATCTGGGTGACCGAAGTGTGGACCGATCAGGCAAGCCATAAGGCGTCCCTGCAACTGCCCGAAGTCCAGGCGGCAATCGCCAAGGCGCGTCCTTTCATCGCCGGCTTCGAATTCCAGGTCGAGACCCATCCTGTCGGCGGCTTCGGCCTTCCGGCCCCCGAGAAGGGCAGCTGAGCGCGAGACCGTCGCCAACGGCATTTCCGCGGGAAAATGGGTTCGCATTTGTCCGTGCCCGGGCTAAGAGCCGGATATGGACTCTTCATCAGAAGGACCGTCACTGGAGCAACCGTCTGTTCAGCGCATGACGCGATTGCGCCCGCTGCAGCAGTGGCTGGCGCTGGTGGTGCTCTCGCTGCTCTTTGCCGGCGCGCTGGAATTGGCCGCCTTGCCTGCGGCGCTGCTGATCGGCCCGATGCTTGCCGCGATCCTGGCCGGCACCAACGGCGCCACGGTGCGCGTACCCCGCGCGCTGTTCGGTTCCGCTCAGGCCGTGGTCGGCTGCCTGGTGGCGAATTCGATCTCGGTCGACATATTTCCGGTCTTCTACGCCGAATGGGCGCTCTTCTTCGGGACGGTGGTGGCGACGCTCACCGCCTCCAGCCTGCTAGGCTGGCTGATCAGTCGCTGGCGCATCCTGCCCGGCACCACGGCGGTCTGGGGTTCCTCGCCGGGCGCCGCCACCGCCATGGTGCTGATGGCCGGCGCCTTCGGTGCCGACCAGCGCCTCGTCGCCTTCATGCAATATC
>NZ_RZSF01000584.1:0-2089 GCF_004023325.1 Mesorhizobium sp. M1A.F.Ca.ET.072.01.1.1
CGCCGATCCGTCGAGCCTGTCCTTCCTCGACCCGCCGCCGGCGTCATCGATTGCATGCAGCGCTTTGAGCAAGACCCTCGCTTCGTTGAGCGCCGGCGCCGGCCGCTTGACGGAGGCGGGCGCGGCGATGCGCAAGCTTGCCCTGCCGGTGCGGCTCGCGCACATGGTGGCGGAAGCGGCTGGGATCGGGCAGGCGCAGGAAGCGGCGATGCTTGCCGTGCTTTTGACGGAGCGCGGGCTTGGCGGCGACAGCGCCGACCTCGAACGGCGGCTGATCCGCTTCCGCGCCGAAAAATCGCCGCGCGCCGATGCCGCCCGGCAACTTGCCGCACGCCTGGCCAAGCAGGCAGGCGGGGCAAGGGCAGACACGCCAGCCGCGCCCGGTGCCTTGCTGATCCATGCCTGGCCGGATCGTGTCGCCAGAGCCCGCGGCGAGCGCGGCCGCTTCGTGCTCGCCAACGGTTCCGGCGCGATGGTCGACGCCGCCGATCCGCTTGCCGGCGAGAGCTGGCTGGTCGTCGCCGATCTGCAGGGCAAGGCGCAGAATGCCCGCATCACCGCCGCCGCGCCCGTCGACGAGGCTCTTATCCGCACCGCGCTTGCCGACCGCATCGAGACGAAGCGCGAGACCAGTTTCGACCGCGAGCGCCGCGTCGTGCGCGTGCGCGAGACCTCCCGCCTTGGCGCCATCACCCTTTCCGAGCGCATGCTGCCCGCACCTTCGGGCGCCGAGGCCGATCGGGCCATGCTGGACGCCTTGCGCGAGCACGGCCTGTCGCTGCTCGACTGGGGCAAGGAGGCGGAAACGCTGCGCCAGCGGCTCGGCTGGCTCTATCGCGGCCTCGGTTCTCCCTGGCCCGACGTCTCGGGCCAGGCGCTTCTCGACCGCCTCGACGACTGGCTGCTGCCTTTCCTTGCCGGCGATGCCTCCTTCGCGGCGATCAGGCCGCCGGCGCTTGCGGCAGGGCTGATGTCGCTGGTCCCGCACGACCTGCAGCGCAAGGTCGACGCGCTGGCGCCGACCCATTTCGACGCGCCCTCGGGCAGCCATGCGCCGATCCGCTATGATGGCGAATGGCCGGTGCTGGCGATCCGCGTGCAGGAGCTGTTCGGCCTCGATCGCCATCCTTCGATCGCGGGCGGTACGGTGCCGCTGACTCTGGAGCTGTTGTCGCCGGCACATCGCCCGATCCAGACGACGCGCGATCTGCCCGGCTTCTGGCGCGGCTCGTGGGCGGATGTGCGCACCGATATGCGCGGCCGCTATCCCAAGCACGTCTGGCCGGAAAACCCGCTGCTGGCGGCCGCCACCAGCCGCGCCAAGCCGCGCGGGACATAGGTTCGTGCCGCTTTCGGCGGGCCATTCGCGTTAGTGGGCAACGTGCGTTGGCGATTGGCGCAATCGCCCATCACTTCGTCATCCACCGGCGGAGCAAGGAGCGAAGCGACGCGCGTAGACCCGGTTACCTTGACCGTAAAATGCAGCGGAACAGAATTCTGAACCATCGCAGAGCTTCGAAGTCACGGAATGGATCCTCGGGTCTGCGCTCCGCTTCGCGTCGCTCCGCCCGTGGATGACGAAATCGCGAGGGGCCTCGGCCAATCATCAAGCGCTCATGATGGTGAACCGAAACAACGGCCGCTGACGGGTCAAGTCGCCGTCACAGCGCTACTAGCGCTCACCCTCCTGCGGCTATAATCGTAAGTCGATGATCAATATTCTGCGCGCGCCCGATTCCCAGCAGAGCCAGCGGCTGCGGCTCAACACGCTGATCCGCCTGCGCTGGCTGGCCATCGTCGGCCAGAGCATCGCGGTGCTCGTCGTCGCCTACGGGCTGAAATTCCCGCTTCCGGTCTCGCTGTGCTTCGCGCTCATCGCCTGCTCGGCCTGGATGAACCTCTGGCTCACCTTCCGCTATCCCGCGGCGCATCGGCTGACCCCGCTCTCGGCCTTCGTCATCCTTACCATCGACAGCCTGCAACTCGCCGGTCTCCTCTACATGACCGGCGGCTTGACCAATCCGTTCTCGGTCCTGCTCTCGGTGCCCGTCGTCATTTCCGCCGCGTCGCTGCCGCTGCGCCTCACGGC
>NZ_RZSF01000585.1:0-2086 GCF_004023325.1 Mesorhizobium sp. M1A.F.Ca.ET.072.01.1.1
GAGCCCGTCACTCCCTTCGGAAGCGGCCAGGCTTCAGGCGCGCCCGCCCCGCCCCCCGTTCCGGATCCCACTCCTGGACCGGATGCGACCGAAGGATCGCAATCCTCGCTTAGCTTCAGGGCATTGCTCGAGCTCTGGGCGCAGGACCGGCCGTCGCAGGAAAGCGACACGCTGTGGCTCGACGATACGGCGCAGCGCTGCCGCGCAGCGCTCCTGCGCTACGGCATGTCGGCCCGACTCGAGCAACAGGTGCTGACCCCCAACGCTGCGCTGCTACGGTTCCGAGGTTCTGACGATCTCACTGTGGCGAAGGTCGAGAACAAGCGCGAAGAGCTTGAGTCGACCCATGGCCTCGAGCTGATCGGCGTGCGCGCCGAACCGGGGTTCGTGGTGGTCTCGATCAAGCGACCGCATCGGATGACGCTCGGTTTGCCGGAGGTCTGGGCCGGTTGGGAAACGCGTAACGATGCCGCCAATGCAAGGCTGCTGATCGCGGTCAAGGAGGATGACGGCAGTCCGTTGTTCCTCGAGCCCCAGCCCGCGCCACATACGCTCGTGGCCGGCAGCACCGGCAGCGGCAAGTCGATCCTCATCCAGAACATCATTCTCGGGATCGCTGCCACCAACCGCCCCGATCAGTCCCGCATCATCCTGATCGATCCCAAGGCCGGCGTTGATTATTTCGCTTTCGAAACACTTCCGCATCTCGATGGACCAATCATCGATCGGGAAGATGAGGCGCTCACCCGGCTCGACGCGCTAGTGGTCGAAATGCAGCGCCGCTACTCTCTGTTCAAGGAAGCGCGTGTCTCGAACATCGCCGCCTACAACAAGGCGGCGAGCGAGCCCTTGCCGCTCATCTGGCTGATCCACGACGAGTTCGCCGACTGGATGCAGCTCGACAGCTACCGCGCGGGTGTGGAAGCAGCGGTCAACCGGCTCGGTGTCAAGGCGCGTGCGGCGGGTATCTATTTGATCTTCGCAGCACAGCGCCCCGACGCTAGCGTCTTCCCGATGCAGCTGCGCAGTAATCTAGGAAACCGGCTCATCCTGCGGGTGGACAGCGCCGGCACCTCGGATCTCTCGCTCGGCATTAAGGGTGGTGGGGCCGAGCGCCTGCTCGGGAAGGGCCATCTCGCCGCGATCATCGGCGGCGGGACCACGCCGATCTATGCCCAGGTCCCCTTTATCGACACCGACCGTCTCGAGCAGCTGGTAGCGGTGCTGGTGCGTGATCTAGGCTAACGCTCATGGAGATCATCGCCTATCTGGACAATAATGCGACCACTCGCCCCCACCCTGAGGTGGTGGAGGCAATGCGCTACTACCAGGAGACATTGTTCCTCAACGCCTCCTCGACTGCAGGCGAGCTCCTCGGCGCGGCGCGTCCGCTCCATGACGCGCGTATCGCGATGCTCGACCTGCTTGGCGGCGCGGCGGATGCCGATCAGATCGTCCTCACCTCAGGAGCGAGCGAGGCCAATAGTTGGGTCATGTTCGGCGCGCTCGCGCCGACATCACACGCGGTGACCTCCGCCAGCGAACACTCGTCGATCCTGACTGCCGCGCGATCAGCACAGGCGCGCGGGCAGCAGATCGATGTTCTGCCGGTCAATGAGCATGGTTTGATCGACCATGAGAGCCTAGCCACCGCACTTCGGCCAGAGACGCGTCTCGTCTCGATCCACTTTGCCAACAACGAAACCGGCGCGGTCCAGCCGCTCGCCGCCCTTGCCGCGCTAGTCCGGGAACTGTCCCCGGGGGCTTTGCTCCACACCGACGCCACCCAAGCGGTGGGCCGCATTCCGATCGATCTTGCCGGCGCGCTCGCGCAGTTCGACCTCGTCTCTTTCTCCGCGCATAAATTCCACGGCCCCAAAGGGATTGGCGGGCTGTTCATGCGCGACGGAGTGGCGATCAATGCGCTGATTTCGGGCGAGCAGGAGAAGGGCCTTCGCGGCGCCAGGCTTCGGACATCGTCGCCGACGCCGCGCAGCGTTCGGCCCAGTATTACGTCAACTCGCGTTGGCTGGGCGGCATGCTGACCAACTGGAAGACGATCTCGAATTCGATCCAACGCCTGCGC
>NZ_RZSF01000586.1:0-1984 GCF_004023325.1 Mesorhizobium sp. M1A.F.Ca.ET.072.01.1.1
GCATTGCGCGAAAACAGCGCGAAGCCGCAATTGGCATCACCGGCGCGGCCGCGCGCCTTGGCCAGCTGCTCGCGCTGGCGGGCGATCGCGTCGTCATATTTGCGGATCAGTCCCGGACCGCCGCTACCGCCGCGCGTGGCTGCAAGCTCCGCTTCGAGCTGGCGGCAGGTGCGAGAAGCCGCCTGCGGCTCGGTCACAGCGACAGCCGACGCCGCCAACGCTGCAAACAGCGCAGCAAGGTGCGTCAGCTTCAACCCCTTCATCCGCCTGGAATCCCGATTGCCGGTGGAAGGCTACCGCGTTCGTGGTTAACTGTTCCCTAGCTTTCGACTCAACACAAATCCGCTGGCGCGAGCTCGCACAACCCAGAGCTCACCCTCAACTCAGATCGGGGCGAGCGCCTGCGCCTTGTGCGCCGCCTCGACGACCGCCAGTGCCGTCATGTTGACAACGCCGCGCGAGGTCACCGAAGGCGTCAGGATGTGCGCGGGCTTGTCGGTGCCGAGCAGGATCGGCCCGACATGCAGCGCGTCCATCATGGCACGCAGCGCCGTCAGCGTGATGTTGGCCGAATCGAGGTTCGGGAACACCAGCAGATTGGCTTCCCCTTTCAGCCGCGAATGCGGGTAGACGCGCTGGCGCAGATGCTCGGAAAGAGCCGAGTCGGCATGCATCTCGCCGTCGCACTGCAGCTCCGGCGCGATGCGGGCGAGGATGGCAGCGGCCTCGCGCATCTTGAGCGCGCCGGGCGAATCGCGCGAGCCGAAATCCGAATGCGACAGCAGCGCAGCCTTCGGCTCGATGCCGAAGCGCTGGATTTCTTCCGCCGCCAGCACCGTCATCTCGGCGATCTCCTCCGCCGTCGGATCGACGGAGACATGGGTGTCGGTGAGGAAGATGATGCCGCGCTGCGAGATCAGCATCGACAGCGTCGAGAGATCGCGGTCCTTGATGCCCGGACGCGGCCCGATGATCAGCGTGACATTGCGGAGATGGCGCTCGAAGCGGCCTTCGAGCCCGCAAATCATCGCATCCGCATCGCCGCGCTTCAACGCAAGCGCCGCGATCACCGTGTTGTTGGTGCGCACCATGGTGCGAGCGGCTTCCGTCGTTATACCGCGGCGACCCGCGAGTTCGATCAGGAGATCGACATAGTGCCGGTAGCGCGGATCGTCCTCCGGGTTGATCAGGCCGAAATCGACGCCCGGCCGGATGCGCAGGCCGTAACGTTTCAGCCTGACTTCCACGACATGCGGGCGGCCGATCAGGATCGGCTCGGCGATGCCTTCCTCCAGGACCACCTGTGCCGCCCGCAGCACGCGCTCGTCCTCGCCGTCGGCGTAGATGACGCGCTTCGCGCTGGCGGCCTTGGCCGAGGAGAACACCGGTTTCATCACTAGGCCGGAGCGGAAGACGAAGCGGTTGAGCTTGTCGACATAGGCCGCGAAATCGGCAATCGGCCGCGTCGCCACGCCGGTGTCGCAGGCGGCTTTCGCCACCGCCGGCGCGATGCGCAGGATGAGCCGCGGATCGAAGGGCGAGGGGATCAGGAAGTCCGGGCCGAAGACCGGCGTCTCGCCGGAATAGGCGCGGGCGGCGACGTCCGATGGCTCCTCGCGGGCCAGCGCCGCGATCGCTCTGACCGCGGCCATCTTCATCTCCTCGTTGATGGCGCTCGCCCCGCAATCCAGCGCGCCGCGGAAGATGTAAGGAAAGCAGAGCACGTTATTGACTTGATTGGGAAAATCGGAGCGCCCGGTGCAAATCATGGCGTCGGGCCGTGCCGCGCGCGCCACCTCAGGCATGATCTCCGGCGTCGGGTTGGCGAGCGCCAGGATCAGCGGCTTCGGCGCCATGTGCTGCAGGAACTCGGGCTTCAGCACGCCGGCGGCGGAGAGGCCGAGAAAGACGTCGGCGCCGGGGATGACATCGGTCAGCGTGCGCGCTTGGGTGTCCTTCACATAAGGGTCTTTCCAGCGGTCCA
>NZ_RZSF01000587.1:0-1982 GCF_004023325.1 Mesorhizobium sp. M1A.F.Ca.ET.072.01.1.1
GTCTTGCCCTGGTCCGTCGCCATGCCCAGAGTCGTGTAGCGTTTCAAATGCTCTACCGGCCGCATGTTCTCGGCATGGGCGAGCTTGATGTCCTTCACCGTCACGTCATTCTGGAAATCGACCCAGGCGCGCTTCTTGCCCGGTACATAGAAGACGGGCGCAACCGTGTAGTCTGCCTCCTCGGCGCGCGGCAAATCGGGCAACGATGCCGCGATGCCAAGTTCGTCCATCGCACGCTGCGCGGCTTGCGCGCCGGACCGCAAGGCATCGGCGGTGGAAAAATGGCCCGCCGCCGCACCTGCCGGAATTAGTCCTTGGGCCCCCTCCCCCCCAGGCAGGAACGCCTGCAGCGGTTCATTCCAAACAGGCCGACCGCGATGATGCGAAACCAGCTGCACATTCGGGTTCCAGCCGCCAGAGACCCCAAGCGCGCCGCACTCGATCCATTCGGACCTGCCGTTTGCCTGAACCTCGATCGACTTCAGGCCAAGCCTGCCGCGTGAGCCTGTCACCATGCCCCCCGCGATCAGTCGGTAGTCACCGCGAGCCTTCGCCTCGGGGCGCGTGTCGATGACGGTGGCGATGTGGACATCCTTGGCGGCCAGATCGCGCGCGGTGCGATGACCGTCATCGTTATTGGTGAAGACGGCGACCGTCTCGGACGGGCAGGCCGCCCAGCGATTGGCGTAAGCCCGCATCGCGCCGGCCAGCATGATTCCCGGACGGTCATTGTCGGCAAAGGCGATGGGGCGCTCTGTCGCGCCCGCCGCCAGTACCGCGCGTTTCGCCGTGATACGCCAGAGTGTCTGGCGCACACGCCCGCTCGCCTCTGGGAGATGATCGGAAACGCTTTCCACCGCGCCATAGATGCCGTGATCATAGACCCCGAAAACCGTGGTGCGACGCATCACGCGAATGTTCGGCAGGCTCTCGAATTCGGCCTCCAACGCTGAGATCCAGTCGGTGGCTTGCCCTCCGTCCAGTGTTTCCGTCTCTGACAGAAGCCGCCCGCCCAGGCGGAAATCCTCGTCGGCCAAAATCACACGTGCGCTCCCGCGCGCCGCCGTCAGCGCCGCAGCAAGCCCGGCCGCACCCCCTCCGATGACCAAGAGATCGCAATGGAGGAAGCCCTTGTCATATGCATCCGGGTCGGCCTGCATTGAGAGGCGTCCGAGGCCCGCCGCTTTGCGGATCGCCGGCTCGTAAAGCTTTTCCCAGAAGCCTTTCGGCCACATGAACGTTTTGTAGTAGAAGCCGGCCGTCAAGAAGGGCGACAGCAGATCATTCACCGCCAATGCATCAAACTCAAGTAAGGGCCAGCGGTTCTGGCTTCGCGCCTCCAGTCCGTCGAACAGTTCCACCGTCGTCGCGCGCGTGTTGGGCTCCCGCCGCGCGCCCGAGCGCAGTTCTACTAGAGCGTTCGGTTCCTCCGAGCCGGCAGACAGCACCCCACGCGGGCGGTGGTACTTGAAACTGCGCCCCATCAGACGAACGCCATTGGCCAGCAGCGCCGAGGCGAGCGTATCGCCGGGATGGCCCTGGTAGCATTTGCCGTCGAAACTGAAGTTCAAGGTCTGCGAGCGGTCGATCAGTCCTCCGGCTAGCCGTGTCATTTGCCGCACCTATTTTGCGCAAGCGCGACATTGCGGGCCAGTTCCGCACCGAGGACTTCATGGGTGACCGTGTCGCGCGTCACCACCAGCCATGACCGGTCGCCCTGCTCGTGGAACCACAGCTCGCGGTGCACGCCCGCCGGGTTATCGCGCAGGAAGACGTAATCGCAAAAGGCAGCCTCGGCATCGGGCGCGGATGGATCTGGACGGTCGATGAGCCGCGCGTCGCCCAGATAGGTGAATTCCTGCGCATCGCGCGGGCCCAGAAGTGGATGGGGGATCAGCATTGGACCGCCTTAGTGGAGATTGGGCTGGGCACCGGCGCCGCGCTCATCGACCACATGGCCGCGTGCGAAACGGTCGATGCGG
>NZ_RZSF01000588.1:0-1975 GCF_004023325.1 Mesorhizobium sp. M1A.F.Ca.ET.072.01.1.1
GTCTATGTCTTTCGCGCCAAACGCACGGATCGGATCAAGCTGATCTTCTGGGACGGCACCGGCGTCTGCCTTGTCGCCAAGCGGCTGGAGGATGGCGAGTTCCGCTGGCCGAAGGTGCAGGACGGCGTGATGCGGCTGACGGCTGCGCAGTTATCGGCGCTGCTCGAAGGGCTCGACTGGAGGCGGGTCCATGAGGTTCAAAGGACCCTGGTTCCGGTCGAGGCGGGCTGACCCGCGGCGAAGTGAATCAGCTCCGATTCCGCTGTCGCCCGGCAAGGACGAATATGGTCTGATCCGGTCATGGCGATGACGGCGGACCAACTTCCCGACGATCCGAATGCGCTGAAGGCGATGGTCCTGGCGCGTGATGCCGAGAATGCCCGTCTGATCCAGATCATCAAGGAATTGCAGCGCCACCGCTTCGGCCGTCGTGCCGAGACGTTGCCGGAAGACCAGCTTCTTCTGGGTTTGGAGGAAGCCGAGCAGATCGAGGCCGCCAGCGAGGAAGAGAACGAACAAGCATCTCCGGCAGAGCGTCTCACGCGCATCGCGAAGCGCCGGACAAATCGTGGCGCGCTGCCACCCCATCTTCCGCGCATCGAGATGGTCGTCGACATTGAGGACCACGCGTGCCCGTGCTGCCGGAGTGGTTTGCACCGGGTCGGCGAGGACGTGAGCGAGCGGCTCGATATCGTGCCGGCGCAACTGCGCGTGATCGTCGTGCGCCGGCCCAAATATGCCTGCCGCGCCTGCGAGGACGTAGTGGTTCAAGCTCCCGCGCCGGCTCGACTGATCGAGGGTGGCCTGCCGACCGAGGTGACGGTTGCCCAGGTTCTGGTTTCCAAATACGCCGATCACCTGCCGCTCTACCGACAAGCGCAGATCTATGCCCGGCAGGGCATCAACCTTGATCGATCGACACTTGCCGACTGGGTCGGCCGCGCCGCCTGGCATCTGCGTCCGGTGCACGCGCGGCTGCTTGGCAAGCTGAAGGCCTCGCCAAAACTGTTTGCCGATGAGACGACGGCACCCGTGCTCGATCCCGGCCGCGGCAAAACGAAGACCGGCCAACTCTGGGCCTATGCCCGAGATGATCGGCCATGGGACGGAGCCGATCCGCCCGGCGTCGCCTATGTCTACGCGCCCGACCGCAAGGCGGAGCGTCCGATCGCCCATCTCGCAGGCTTCACCGGCATCCTGCAGGTTGATGGCTATGGCGGCTATCGCGTGCTCGCCGACAAGAGCGGGGTAACGCTCGCATTCTGCTGGGCGCATGTGCGCCGGCGCTTCTATGAACTGGCCGCCGCAGGGCCAGCGCCGATCGCCAGCGAGGCGCTCAAACGGATCGCAGAGCTCTACAAGATCGAGGACGGCATCCGCGGCCTGCCAGCCGACGAACGTCGTGCCGTGCGCCAGGAAAAGACCGTTGCGATCATCGCCGATCTTGAACCTTGGCTGCGCGAGAAGCTCGGCCTGATCAGCCAGAAGACCAAGCTCGCCGAGGCAATCCGCTACGCGCTCTCACGCTGGGAAGGCCTCACCCGCTTCCTGAATGACGGCCGCATCGAGATCGACAGCAACACGGTCGAGCGCTCCATCCGTCCGATCGCGATGACCGATTCATACCACACCTCCTCTTCAAATGCCCGGAAACAGGGACTTTTGGCTTTCCATCTTGATGCGACACGGACCTCTGTGACGCGGAAACTGGGTCACTTCGTCCTTTTCAAGGTCCGCAGCCCGGATTTGATGCGGCGCGTCAGGAACAACCTGCTCGGTCGGAAGCACCCCTTCCTTGATCAGCCGGCGGACACGATGGGCAGAAACACCAAGCTTTTTAGCGGCTTCCGTCAGCGTAAGCCATTCGCCGTTCTTCTCAGCTGAGCGGTAGCCGTGGATTTTATGCACCGTCCGCAGCGCCCCGACACGGCGGGCTGTCCAAGTCTTACCTTGTCCGGTCTGCATTCCCATACGG
>NZ_RZSF01000589.1:0-1971 GCF_004023325.1 Mesorhizobium sp. M1A.F.Ca.ET.072.01.1.1
GATCTGGCTCAGCTGATCTACGACCTGAAGAACGTCAACCCGGCGGCCGATGTCTCGGTCAAGCTGGTCTCGGAGGTCGGCGTCGGCACGGTTGCGGCGGGCGTCGCCAAGGCGCGCGCCGATCACATCACCATCTCCGGCTACGACGGCGGCACCGGCGCTTCGCCGCTGACCTCACTCAAGCATGCCGGCAGCCCGTGGGAAATGGGCCTCGCCGAGACGCATCAGACCCTGGTGCTCAACGGCCTGCGCTCCCGCGTGGCGCTGCAGGTCGACGGCGGGTTGCGCACCGGCCGTGACGTCATCATCGGCGCGCTGCTCGGCGCCGACGAGTTCGGCTTCTCGACCGCGCCGCTGATCGCGGCCGGCTGCATCATGATGCGCAAGTGCCACCTGAACACCTGCCCGGTCGGGGTGGCGACGCAGGACCCGGTGCTGCGCAAGCGCTTCAAGGGCACGCCGGAGCATGTCATCAACTTCTTCTTCTACGTGGCGGAGGAGGTGCGCGCGCTGCTCGCCGAAATGGGCTTCACCCATCTCGACCAGATCATCGGCGACACCGACCTTCTGGAGAAGCGCGACGTG
Organism: Mesorhizobium sp. M1A.F.Ca.ET.072.01.1.1; assembly: GCF_004023325.1. NCBI lineage: Bacteria > Pseudomonadati > Pseudomonadota > Alphaproteobacteria > Hyphomicrobiales > Phyllobacteriaceae > Mesorhizobium > Mesorhizobium sp. M1A.F.Ca.ET.072.01.1.1. The sequence continues at coordinate 586 of NZ_RZSF01000589.1, forward strand.
ATCCAGCACTGGAAGGCGCGCGGGCTCGACTTCTCCAAGATGTTCTTCAAGCCGGAGGCGCCGGCTGAGGCGCTGCACTGGACCGAGCGGCAGAAGCATCCGATCGACGACGTGCTCGACCGCAAGCTGATCGAGCTGGCAAAGCCGGCGCTGGAAGCCAAGCAGCCGGTCAGCATCGAGCTGCCGATCCGCAATGTCGACCGCTCTGCCGGCGCGATGCTGTCGGGCGAAGTCGCCAAGCGCTTCAAGCACAAAGGCCTGCGCGAGGACACGATCCAGGTCAAGCTCACCGGCACGGCTGGCCAGTCTTTCGGTGCGTTTCTCGCGCGCGGCGTTTCCTTCGAGCTGGTCGGCGCCGGCAACGATTATGTCGGCAAAGGCCTGTCGGGCGGCCGCATCGTCATCCGGCCGCCGGAAGAGGCCAAGATCGTCGCGGCCGACTCGATCATCGTCGGCAACACGGTGCTCTACGGCGCGACCGAGGGCGAGGCCTATTTCGCCGGCGTCGCCGGCGAGCGCTTCGCGGTGCGCAATTCCGGCGTCGTTGCCGTCGTCGAAGGCGTCGGCGACCATGGCTGCGAATACATGACCGGCGGCATAGTCGTGGTCATCGGCAAAACGGGCCGCAACTTCGCCGCCGGCATGTCGGGCGGCGTCGCCTATGTGCTCGACGAGAAGGGCGATTTCGCCGAACGCTGCAACATGGCGATGGTCGAGCTGGAGCCCGTTCCGGAAGAGGACGACCTGATGGAGAAGCTGCTCCATCATGGCGGCGACCTCGACCATAAGGGACGCGTCGACGTCTCCGGAGACATGACAAGCCATGACGAGGAGCGGCTCTATCAGCTGATCTCGAACCACGTCCATTACACGGGCTCGGTGCGCGGCCGCGAGATCCTCGACAATTGGGCAAGCTTCCGGCCGAAATTCCGGAAAATCATGCCGGTCGAGTATCGCCGCGCGCTGATCGAGATGGAGCGCATGCGCATGAGCGTGGCGGCGGAATAGGCTTTGGGCACGGCCGGGGAGATAATCGCCCGGCCGGCATCCTCACCAACAATCCTGACCTCGGACCAAGGTTGCCACGGCGGCCTTATGAGGTTAACGGGTGCGCCGACAAGCTAGACTTTCGAGCGCGCCTTCGGACAGCAGGGACTGGACTATGGGCAAGGTAACAGGGTTTCTCGAAATCGACCGGCAGGTGCAGAAGTACCAGCCTGCGTCGGATCGCATCCGGCATTTCCGCGAATTCACGCTGCCGATGTCGGACAAGGAGGTCGAGAAACAGGCCGCGCGCTGCATGGATTGCGGCATCCCGTTCTGCCATGGACCGACCGGCTGCCCGATCCACAACCAGATCCCGGACTGGAACGACCTCGTCTACAA
>NZ_RZSF01000058.1:0-27419 GCF_004023325.1 Mesorhizobium sp. M1A.F.Ca.ET.072.01.1.1
GGCTGACCTCAGCGTTTTTCCGTGCGATGGCGGAAAGAATCGCGCGCGCCGACCCGGCAGACGCCGACACCATGGACGAATGCCCGACGATCCGGCCTGCCAGGCCCGCCTCCCCGCCCTTGGCCGAGCGAGCCTCCGATCTCCAGTCGATGCTCATCGAAGACTGGGCCGGCGAAGTTGCGGGGTCGACCTACCTGGAGGAAAGATTCCACATCCCGCGCTCGACCCTGCATCGCTGGCAAAGGCGCTGTGAGCGTCGTCGCGCTGCGCAAAGGCGGCCGCAAGCATGTCTTCCCGCTCGCCCAGTTCGTCGACGGCAGGCCGGCCCCGGGTATAGGCGAGGTGTTGGCAGCCATCACCAATCCGAGGCTGGCTTGGTTCTGGCTGACCCGGCCTTCCCCCGAGCTCGATGGCCGCACCCCCATCGAAATGCTGCGCGAGGACATGATCGAGGATGTGGTTCGCGTCGCGCGCAACCTGTCCTGATCCCCCATTTTCACGGATGCTGGTCCACGTTTTTGTGCGCCGCTTCAAGAGTCATTAGGCGGTTATACATTTGTCATAAAACCGTAATAAACGGCACATATGGGATTTCAAAGTCAAAAATACCATCTCTAACGTATATATTGTGCAATATGTGCCATTCTTTCAAATATGTGACGTGATATTTGCGCAACAAGACTTCCATAAGAGTCCAAAAGGCGTTTTTCAGACACAATCTCTGTTGTTAACGACAGCCAATTAGGCCATGTCGAGGGCGAAGAAGCGGCGCCGGTGCGCGACTTTTTCAACGATGGGGACAGGGGCAGCGGAGCCTGTGGGGTCATACGCAAACCTGTCTTGAACCTTTGACTGGAGATTCAAGAAAATGAACATCAAGAGCCTTCTACTCGGCTCCGCTGCGGCCTTGGTCGCAGTTTCGGGCGCCCGCGCCGCCGACGCGGTCACCGTCGCCGAGCCGGAACCGGCCGAATACGTCAAGATCTGCGACGTCTACGGCGCGGGTTACTTCTATATCCCCGGCACCGAGACCTGCCTGCGCATCGGAGGCTACGTCCGCTACGACATCGGCGTCGGCGATGTCGGTTCCCTCGACGGTGTCAACCATGTGCCAGACCATCAGGACGCCGGCAGCACGCATTCGAGTTTCTATAAGAACACCCGCTTCACGCTGAAGACCTGGACCGGTCAGGAAACCGAACTCGGTACCCTCAAGACCTACACCGAGACCCGCTTCAATTACGGCAACAGCAACGGCGACTTTCTCAATCAGAACGCTTCAAATGCGGACGATTGGCAGGGCCGTAACAAAGCGCTCTCGCTGCGCTTCGCCTGGATCCAGCTCGGTGGTCTCCGCGTCGGTAAGGACGATACGGCTTTCGATACGTTCATCGGTTATGCCGGCGCCGTCATCCAGGATACGCTGGTCCCGTATGGCGGCCAGGAGAGCAACGTCGTTCAGTACTATTTCGATGCAGGCAACGGCTTCACTGGGTTGGTCTCGCTCGAAGAAGGCGCTGGCAGGGTCGGCACCATCGACAGCTATGTTCCGCATGTCGTCGGCGGCGTGAAGTACAAGGGCGACTGGGGTGCGGTCACCGGCGTCGTCGCCTATGACAGCAATTACGAGGAAGTCGCCGGCAAGGTTCGCTTGGACGTCAATGTCAGCAAGGAACTGACGTTGTTCGTCATGGGCGGCTACGGCACCGACGACAACCTCAATGACAATGCCGGCAACGCCATCGATGCCAGCGGTCGCGGCTTCTACAAGCAGTGGGGCGGCAACTGGGCAATCTGGGGCGGTGGCACCTACAAGTTCAACGACAAGACCGCGTTCAACGCCCAGATCTCGTATGACGAATGGAAGAACCTGGGTGTCGCCGCCAACGTTGCCTATACCGTCGTGCCCGGCTTCACGGTCACGGCCGAAGTCGATTACCTCAACGCTGGCAAATTCGGCGACGCCGACTTCAACAATTGGACCAAGGCCAACAAAAAGAGCAGCCTCGGCGGTATCCTCCGCTTCCAGCGCTCGTTCTGATCGGACCTCCCAACCTACTGAAAAGGCCCGCGGCGTCCGCCGCGGGCCTTTTTGCCTTCGGGTCGGCGAAGGTCCCGTGCAAATCGCGCCTTAAAGCGTGTCGCGCTGAAACGGATTCAGACGACGCGCTTCAAGTCCTTTGATTTGATGCATGTCGTTGTCCCAGAACCGAGCATACTGCTGGGCGACATGCATTAGTTCCCCGCCGTATAGGCCGCGATCGCCGCCATGTTGACGATGTCTGAGTCCTTGGCGTTGAGCGAGACGATCTGCACCGGCTTGTTCAGACCGACCAGCAGCGGGCCGATGACGGTCGAGCCGCCGAGTTCCTGCAGCATCTTGGTCGAGATCGAGGCCGAGTGGAAGGCGGGCATGACCAGCACATTGGCCGAACCGGTCAGCCTGATGAACGGGTACTGCGCCATGGCGCGCGGGTTCAGCGCCACGTCGGCAGCCATCTCGCCGTCATATTCGAAGTCGACGCGGCGCTTATCGAGGATGCGCACCGCTTCCTGCACGCGCTCGGAGCGCTCGCCCTGCGGATGACCGAAAGTGGAGTAGGCGAGCATCGCAATCCTCGGCTCGTAGCCCATGCGGCGGGCAAACCCGGCCGCCTCCTCGGCGATATCGGCGATCTGCTCGGCATTCGGCATGTCGTGCACCGCGGTGTCGGCAACCAGCACGGTGCGGCCCCTTGCCAGCACGATCGAGACGCCGATCACGCGGTGGCCTGGCTTGGCGTCGATGACGCGGCGCACGTCGTCGAGCGCGGTGGAATAGTTGCGGGTCACGCCGGTAACGATGCCGTCGGCGTCGCCCAGCGCCACCATGCAGGCGGCGAAATGGTTGCGGTCGTTGTTGATCAGGCGCTGACAGTCGCGGAACAGGTAGCCTTTGCGCTGCATACGTTCGTAGAGATAGTCGGTGTAGATCCCATTGCGGCGCGACAGCCTGGCATTGATGATCTCGAGGCCTTGTTTGTTGAGCTCGATGCCGGCGTTGCGGGCATTCTCCTTGATGACGTCGTCGCGGCCGAGCAGGATCGCCGTGCCCAGCCTCTGGTTCACGTAGGAGACGGCGGCGCGCATCACCTGCTCCTCCTCGCCTTCGGCGAAGACGATGCGCTTGGGCTGGCGGCGGACGCGGTCGTAGATGCGCTGCAAGGTCGAGGCGATCGGATCGCGGCGGGCGGAGAGCTCATGCGCGTAGCGGTCGAGATCGAGGATCGGCTTGCGGGCGACGCCGGACTCCATCGCGGCCTTGGCCACGGCAAGCGGGATCGCCGAGATCAGGCGCGGATCGAACGGCACCGGGATGATGTAGTTGGGGCCGAATTTCGGCCGGTTGCCCTGATAGGCGGCGGCGACGTCGTCGGGCACGTCCTGGCGCGCCAGCTCGGCCAGGGCGCGTGCGGCGGCGATCTTCATCTCGTCATTGATGGTGGTCGCCCTGACATCCAGCGCGCCGCGGAAGATGTAAGGGAAACCCAGCACATTGTTGACCTGGTTCGGGTAATCCGAGCGGCCGGTGGCCATGATGGCGTCGGTGCGAATCTCGCCCACTTCCTCGGGCGTGATCTCCGGATCCGGATTGGCCATGGCGAAGATGATCGGGTTCTTCGCCATCGACTGCACCATGGCGGGGGTCAGCGCGCCCTTGGCCGAGAGCCCTAGGAAAACGTCGCAGCCGTCAAGCGCTTCGGCGAGCGAGCGCGCCTCGGTCTTGACCGCATGCGCCGACTTCCACTGGTTCATGCCTTCGGTGCGGCCCTGGAAGACCACGCCCTTGGTGTCGCACAGGATGATATTCTCCGGCGAAAAGCCCATCGCCTTCATCAATTCGATACAGGCGATGCCCGCTGCGCCCGCGCCGTTGCAGACCATTTTCGTGGTCTTCATGTCGCGGCCGGTGATCTCCAGCGCGTTGATCAGCCCGGCGGCCGAGATGATGGCGGTGCCGTGCTGGTCGTCGTGAAAGACGGGGATGTCCATCAGCTCGCGGAGCCGCTGCTCGATGACGAAGCATTCCGGCGCCTTGATGTCCTCGAGATTGATGCCGCCGAAGGAAGGTCCGAGGAAGCGCACGCAGTTGATGAATTCGTCGGCGTCCTCGGTCGCCACTTCGAGGTCGATCGAATCGACATCGGCGAAGCGCTTGAACAGCACCGACTTGCCTTCCATGACCGGCTTCGAGGCCAGGGCGCCGAGATTGCCAAGACCGAGGATTGCGGTGCCGTTGGAGATGACGGCGACCATGTTGCCGCGCGTCGTGTAGTCGAAGGCGCGGCTTGGATCCTCCGCGATTGCGCGCACAGGAACGGCGACGCCCGGCGAGTAGGCGAGGCTCAGATCGCGTTGCGTCGCCATCGGCTTGGTGGCGACGATCTCCAGCTTGCCCGGCCGACCCATGGCGTGGAATTCGAGCGCCTCCTGCGCGCTGACGGAGGGCCCGCTGCTTTCGGTTTTCCTGGCCATGATGCTTTTGATTTCCTCGCCTGTGCGGCACCGCTTGGGACGGCTGCTTGCTTATAGTTCCCACCGATTAAGGCTACACGCGGCGACTGTAAACCGACAAGCCGGGCGAAGCTGCTTCAACGCAGAAGGCCGGCAATGCGGCGGACCGATTGACGGCGAGTTGGCAGCATGGCTCGCGCTTTCCCCTGCTTTTCGAGCCTCCGGCATTAAACCGCCCTGCCACATCTGCTAGCGTTCGGGCATGAACATGCACATGCCGACCGATACCGACGCCCAGGAAACGACGACGCCGGCGCCCACCATGGGCGGCGTCACGCCGATGATGGAGCAGTATATCGAGATCAAGGCGGCGAACCCGGATTCGCTTCTGTTCTACCGCATGGGCGATTTCTACGAGCTGTTCTTCGACGACGCCGAAAAGGCGAGCCAGGCGCTCGGCATCGTGCTCACGCGGCGCGGCAAGCACCAGGGCCACGACATCCCGATGTGCGGCGTGCCGGTGCATGCGGCGGACGATTATCTGCAGAAGCTGATCGCGCAGGGCTTCCGCGTTGCCGTGTGCGAGCAGATCGAGGACCCGGCGGAAGCCAAGAAGCGTGGCTCGAAATCGGTGGTGCGCCGCGACGTGGTGCGGCTGGTCACGCCGGGCACCATCACCGAGGACAAGCTGCTTGCACCCTCGGAGTCGAGCTTCCTGATGGCGCTGGGGCGAGTGAAGGGCGGCAATGCAGCCAGCCAAGGCAGTTTCGCGCTTGCCTGGATCGACATCTCGACGGGCGCGTTTCGGGTGGCTGAAACCTCGGCCGAACGGCTGCTTGCCGACATTTTCCGCGTCGATCCGCGCGAGCTGATCGTCGCCGAGCCGGTGTTCCATGACGCGGAGCTGCGGCCGGTCTTCGACGTGCTCGGCCGGGTCGCCAACCCGCAGCCGCCATCGCTGTTCGATTCGGCGTCGGCCACGGGTCGCATCGCCCGCTTCTTCGAGGTGGCGACCCCGGACAGTTTCGGCAGTTTCTCGCGTGCCGAGCTGTCGGCGATCTCGGGCGCCATCGCCTATGTCGAGAAGACGCAGAAGGCCGAACGGCCGCCGCTGTCGCGGCCCGAGCGCGAGGAGAACGGCTCGACGCTTTTCATCGACCCGGCGACGCGCGCCAATCTGGAACTCCTGCGCACGCTATCCGGCAGCCGCGAAGGCTCGCTGTTCAAGGCGATCGACCGAACCGTGACCGGGGGCGGGGCGAGACTGCTCGCCGACCGGCTGATGGCGCCGCTGACCGACCCGGCATTGATTTCCGCTAGGCTGGATTCGGTGTCGTTCTTTCGCGCCGAAGCGCGGCTTTGCCAGGGATTGCGAACGAACCTGAAAAGTGTCGCCGACATGCCGAGGGCGCTCTCCAGGCTGGCGCTCAACCGCGGCGGCCCGCGCGACCTTGGCGCGCTCAGCGCCGGCTTCGAGGCCGCGGGCGCGATCGCCGCACTGTTTGCGACGACGCCGCTCCCCGCCGAACTCGCCGCGGCGCTCGCGGCGATCCATGGCTTGCCCAAGGCGCTCGCCCGCCATCTCAGCGAGGCGCTCGACGACGAATTGCCGCTCATCAGGCGCGACGGCGGCTTCGTGCGATCAGGCTACAATGCCGAACTCGACGAGATGCGGGCGCTGCGCGATGAGTCGCGAAAGGTGATCGCCGGGCTGGAGCGCTCGTTGATCGAGGAGACCGGCATCCGCTCGCTGAAGATCCGGCACAACAACGTGCTCGGCTACTATATCGAGGTGACGGCCAACCATCATTCGATCATGACCGGCAGCGACGCTGCGAAGGCGCGCTTCATCCATCGCCAGACGATGGCCAACGCCATGCGCTTCACAACGACGGAACTGGCGGAGCTGGAATCGAAGATCGTCAATGCCGCCGATAAGGCGCTGGGCATCGAGCTTGCCACCTTCGACCGGCTGACGGCTGAAGTGGTGAGCGAGGCCGACAGCATCCGCGCCGGGGCCGAGGCACTTGCAGTCCTCGACGTATCGTCGGCCTTGGCGCTGCTGTCCGAAAGCGAGGGCTGGTGCCGGCCGGTCGTGGATTCCAGCCTCGCCTTCGAGATTGCCGGCGGCCGCCACCCGGTGGTCGAACAGGCGCTCAGGCGATCAGGCGAAGGCCCGTTCGTCGCCAATGACTGCGACCTCTCGCCCGAAAACGGGGCAAAGGCCGGCGCCATCTGGCTGCTCACCGGCCCGAACATGGGCGGCAAGTCGACCTTCCTGAGGCAGAACGCGCTGATCGCCATCCTTGCCCAGACCGGCTCCTTCGTGCCGGCCGAAAGCGCCCATATCGGTGTCGTCGACCGGCTGTTCTCGCGCGTCGGCGCCTCGGACGATCTCGCGCGCGGCCGCTCGACCTTCATGGTCGAGATGGTCGAGACCGCGGCGATCCTAAACCAGGCCGGAGAGCGGGCACTGGTCATCCTTGACGAGATCGGCCGCGGCACCGCGACCTTCGACGGTCTGTCGATCGCCTGGGCGGCGGTCGAATATCTGCATGAGAAGAACCGTTGTCGTGCGATCTTCGCCACGCATTTCCACGAGATGACGGCGCTGGCCGGCAAGCTTTCGCGGCTCTCCAACGTCACCATGCGGGTCAAGGAATGGGAGGGCGACGTCGTCTTCCTGCACGAGGTCGGCAAGGGTGCCGCCGACCGTTCTTACGGCGTGCAGGTGGCTCGGCTCGCCGGACTGCCGGAAGCGGTGGTGGCGCGCGCCAAGCAAGTGCTGCACCAGCTCGAGGAAGGCGAAGTTTCCGGCAAGACCAACCGGCTGGTCGACGACCTACCCCTGTTTTCGGTGGCGGTGAAGCGCGAAGCGCCGAAGCCGGCGAAGAACGACGTGCTGGGCGAAGCACTGGGGGCGATCAACCCCGACGAAATGACGCCGCGCGAGGCGCTGGAGGCGCTCTACAGGCTTAAGGGGCTGGCGGCGAAATAAGGCTTTCCAGCGTCATTGCGAGCGCGCCTAGATCATCTCCAACCCGCGCTTGCGCGTCGGCGGCGGAAAGGCGCGGTCAAGGTCGGCAAGGTCTTCCGCCGTCAAGACTAGGTCGAGCGCCGCAGCATTCTGGCGGACGTGCTCCTGCCGGCTGGCCTTCGGGATGGCGATGACGCCTTTTTGCGCCATTACCCAGGCAAGCGCGACCTGCGCCGCCGTGGCGTTGTGGCGGGCAGCAACGGCATCGAGCCTGGCGTTGCGCGCGAGCGCGCCCTGCTCGACCGGCGAATAGGCCATCAGCGCGATGCCGCGCTCAAGACTCCAGGGCGCGAGGTCGAATTCCGGACCGCGCCGAGAGAGATTGTAGAGGACTTGGTTGGTCTGGACGTTGGCGCCGGAGGGTAGGCCGACCAATTCCTCCATCTCGTCGGTATCGAAATTGCTGACGCCCCAATGGCGGATCTTGCCGGCCGCCTTCAAGGCCTCGAAGGCTTCGATCGTTTCCGACAGCGGCACGCTGCCCGGCCAGTGCAGCAGATAGAGGTCGATGCGGTCGGTGGCGAGCCGTTTCAGACTGTTCTCGCAGGCCCGCTTGACGCCGGCGCGCGAGGCGTTGGACGGCAGCACCTTGGAAACCAGAAAAGTCTCGTCGCGGCGCCCGGCGATGGCTTCCGCCACCACCTCCTCGGCGCCGCCGCCGGCATACATTTCCGCCGTATCGATAAGCGTGATGCCGAGATCCAGCCCAAGCCTTAGCGCCGCGACCTCATCGGCGCGGCGCCGGCCGTCCTCACCCATCTTCCACGTGCCTTGACCCAGCACCGGAACGGCTTCGCCTGACGGCAGGAAAGTGGTTCTGATTTTAGAAGACATGGCCTGCTCCGCGTGAGGCTGGATCGCAGCACAAGCATGGCCGAAAATCCAGGCCGAAGTCCTCGCCTTCGTCCGGATTTCCGGCGCGGGAAACTAGTTCACCGGATGCTTGGCAAGCCAATCCTGCATTTTTTTGATCTCGGCTTCCTGCGCCTTGACGACGTTCTCGGCGAGCTTGCGGATTTCCGGGTCCTTGCCGTTGGCGATCACCACCTTGGCCATGTCGATGGCTCCCTGGTGATGCGGGATCATGCCGCGGACGAAATCGACATCGGCATTGCCGGTGTAGTTGAGCATCATGTCCTTGTGCATCTTGTCCGTGGCCGCCTTGTAGCCAGCGGTTGCGGGGCTGTCCGCGCCCATGGCCATCCCGGACATGTCGTGCTTCATTTCGTCCGATTGCGCGGGCACGCTTTCGAGGAACACCGCGATCAGCATTCCCGCCGCCATCAGCAGCAGCACAATCTTCTTGGCCAAGGTCATCCAATATCTCCTGTTGAATGGAATGTCGTATTTGGGGGCGTCGCTCAGAGTTTCAACGTTCTCAGCCGCAGCGCGTTGCCGATCACCGAGACCGACGACAGGCTCATCGCCGCCGCTGCGATCATCGGCGACAGAAGCATACCGGTGAGCGGGTAGAGCACTCCGGCGGCGACCGGCACGCCGAGCACGTTGTAGAGGAAGGCGAAGAACAGGTTCTGGCGAATGTTGCGGATCGTCGCCTGGGCCAGTGTGCGGGCTCTGACGATGCCGTTGAGATCGCCCTTGACCAGCGTGATGCCGGCACTTTCGACCGCGACGTCCGCGCCGGTGCCCATGGCGATGCCGACATCGGCTCCGGCAAGCGCCGGCGCATCGTTGACGCCGTCGCCGGCCATGGCGATGCCGGCGCCCCTGGCGCGCAGTTCGTCGACAAGTGCCGCCTTCTGATCCGGCAGCAGCCCGGCGCGGACCTCGTCGATGCCGAGCCTGCCCGCGATCGCTTTTGCCGTGCGCTCGTTGTCGCCGGTCGCCATGATGATCCTCAAGCCCTTGTCGTGCAGCGCCTTGATCGCCTCGGCCGTGGTTGCCTTGACCGGATCGGCGACGGCAACCAGGCCGGCAAGCTTGCCGCCGACGGCAACGAACATCGCCGTCTTGCCTTCGGCCTGCAGCGCCTCCGCGCTGGCGGAAACGGGCGCGGTGTCGACGCCGAGGTCGGCCATCATCGCCGCATTGCCGAGCGCAACCTTCCTGCCGGACACGGTACCGGCAACGCCCTTGCCGGTTATCGCCTCGAAGTCCTCGGCACCTGCAAGCTTGGCGCCGCGTTCGGCGGCACCTTCGACGATCGCCTCGGCGAGCGGGTGTTCCGAGCCCTTTTCGAGCGTCGCGGCGAGCGCCAGCAATTCATTCTCCGCAATGCCTTCGGTGGCGACGACATCGGTCAGCCGCGGCCGGCCCTCGGTCAAGGTGCCGGTCTTGTCGACGAACAGTGTGTCGACGGAGGCGAAGCGCTCCAACGCCGCCGCTTCCTTGATCAGCACGCCGGCATGCGCGCCGCGGCCGGTCGCAGTCATGATCGACATCGGCGTGGCCAAGCCGAGCGCGCAGGGACAGGCGATGATCAGCACCGACACCGCCGACACGATGGCGAAGGCCAGGCTGGGCTCGGGGCCGAAGAGCGACCATACAATGAAGGCGATGATCGCCACCAGCACGACAGCCGGCACGAAGTAAAAGGAAACGCGATCTGCCAGCCCCTGGATCGGCGCGCGCGAGCGCTGCGCCTTGGCGACCATTTCGACGATGCGCGAAAGCGTGGTCTCGGCGCCGACCTTTTCGGCATGCATGATGAGGGAGCCGTTCTTGTTGAGCGTGCCGCCGGTGAGCGAATCGCCCTCCGACTTCTCGACCGGCAGCGGCTCGCCGGTGATCATCGATTCCTCGATGGCCGAGCGCCCCTCGAGCACGATGCCGTCGACCGGCACGGCGTCACCGGGACGGATACGGAGCCTGTCCCCGGTCTTGACGCTGTCGAGCGGCACGTCCTTCTCGGACCCGTCGGCGCCGATCAGGCGCGCCGTCTTTGGGGCAAGGTCGAGCAAGGCGCGAATGGCCGAGCCCGTGCGCTCGCGGGCGCGCAGTTCCAGCACCTGGCCGAGGAACACCAGCGCGACGATGACCGCGGCCGCCTCGAAATAAACCGGCACGCTGCCATCATGGCCGCGAAACTGGTGCGGGAAGACATCCGGGAACAGCGTCGCGACAAGGCTGAAGAGATAGGCAGCGCCGACGCCGAGCGAAATCAGCGTCCACATGTTGGGACTGCGGTTGAGCAGCGATGCCCAGCCACGATGGAAGAACGGGAACGCCGCCCACAGCACCACCGGGCTCGCCAGCGCCAGCTCTGCCCATGTCTTCGTGCGGCCGTCGACGAAGCTTTCGAAGCTGACGCCGAGCATCGGCGCCATTGCGATGATCAGAAGCGGCAGCGAAAGCACGGCGCTGACCCGGAAGCGGCGGGTGAAATCGACCAGCTCCGGATTCGGGCCTTCGTCGCCGGAGGGCACGCCCATCGGCTCCAGCGCCATGCCGCAGATCGGGCAGGAGCCGGGCCTGTCGCGGATGATCTCGGGATGCATCGGACAGGTGTATTGCGTGCCCTTAGGCATCGGCTGCGGCGCAGGCCGGCCGGCAAGGTACTTTGCCGGCTCGGCTTCGAACTCGTCCTTGCATCCGGCCGAACAGAAATAGAAACCCTGCCCCTCGTGTCGGACAAAATGCCTGGCGCTCGCGCGGTCGACATTCATGCCGCAGACGGGATCGGTGGCCGTCAGATATTTGTCCGGCTCGGCCTGGAACTTCGTGCGGCAGCGCTCGCTGCAGAAATGAAAGGTCCTGCCGCCATGCTCGGCCGCCGGCTTGCCGGCCGCGGAATCGACCGCCATGCCGCAGACGGGGTCGCGAATCACCGCTTCGGTCGCAGGCCGAGCATTCTTCCCCGAACAGCAGGATGCGCCGTGCGCATGATGATGGTTATGGTCGGAATGGGTCATCAGCAAATGCCTCGGAACTCTCGGATTGAGGCGGAGGTAGTCCTTCCAGTAACTGGAAGGTCAAGGGTCAGTTTCGATTTTTTAGTCTATAAAGTTGATCGGCTGAGCGTCGAACGCACCTTCCGCGTGATGGAATTCGGCCTGTCGCACGCCCCATACACAGCGCGAAGAAAACGCGCTATAGACGCCGCGAATGGCCAAGATCTCCCTCAAACTCGACGAAATCATCGATGGCGACGCTTTGCGCCGCGACATGACTGCGCTGACGGCGCCGAGCGCAGGCGACGGCTCCGGCAAGGCTGCCCGCACAGCGGTTCTCCAACTGCTCAAGGGCAAGCTCGCGGAAGGGCGAACGATCGCCGAGGCGATGCTGAAGCAGGATGGCGGCGGCCATGCCTGCGCCGAGCGGCTGTCGCATCTGATGGACGAGCTGATCCGGGCGCTTTACGACTTCGCGGCCACCCACGTCTACCAGGTCAAAAACCGATCCGCCGCCGAGCGCATGGCGGTGGTCGCGGTCGGCGGCTACGGCCGCGGCACGCTGGCGCCGGGCTCCGACATCGACCTGTTGTTCCTGCTCCCTTACAAGCAGACGCCGTGGGGCGAGCAGATCGTCGAATACATGCTCTACATGCTGTGGGACATGGGGCTGAAGGTCGGCCACGCCACCCGCAACATCGAAGAGTGTCTGAGGCTCTCGCGCACCGACATCACCATCCGCACCTCGATCCTGGAAGCGCGCTTCCTGTGGGGCGAACGCAAGCTCTATGACGAACTGCTTACCCGCTTCGACCACGAAGTGGTGCGCACCACCGGACCCGAATATGTGCAGGCCAAGCTCGCCGAACGCGACGAGCGCCACGCCAAGGCGGGCGAGAGCCGCTATCTCGTCGAGCCCAATGTCAAGGACGGCAAGGGCGGTCTGCGCGATCTGCAGACGCTGTTCTGGATCGGCAAATACTTCTATCGCGTGCGTACCGGCCAGGAACTGGTCGAGAAAGGCGTCTTCACCGAAGCCGAGTATCGCGAATTCCAGAAGGCCGAGGACTTCCTGTGGGCGGTGCGCTGCCATATGCATTTCCTCACCGGCAAGGCGGAAGAGCGGCTGCATTTCGACATCCAGCGCGAGATCGCCGAGCGGCTGGGCTATACGACGCATCCCGGGCTGTCGGCTGTCGAGCGCTTCATGAAGCACTACTTCCTGGTCGCCAAGGATGTCGGGGATCTCACCCGCATCTTCTGCGCCGCGCTCGAGGAAGAGCAGGCCAAGCATGTGCCCGGCTTCAACCGCATTTTTCTCACCTTCTCGCGGCGCAAGCGCAAGCTTGCCGGCACGTCCGACTTCATTGTCGACAACCACCGCATCAACATTGCCGACGACAGCGTGTTCGAACGCGATCCGGTCAACCTGCTTCGGCTGTTCTGGTTCGCCGACAAGCACGGGCTGGAGTTCCACCCCGACGCGCTGAAGCTGCTGACCCGGTCGCTCGGCCTGGCCAACAAGTCGCTCAGGCGCGACGAGGAGGCCAACCGGTTGTTCCTCGATATCCTGACCTCGGACCGCAATGCCGAGCTCAATCTCAGGCGCATGAACGAGGCGGGGCTGCTCGGCAAGCTGATCCCCGACTTCGGCAAGATCGTCGCCATGATGCAGTTCTCGATGTACCACCATTATACGGTGGACGAGCATCTCATCCGCTGCATTGGCGTGCTGGCCGAGATCGAGCGCGGCGACGGCGCCAAGGTGCATCCGCTGTCCCACTCGCTGATGCCGGGGCTGAAGAAGAGCCGCGAGGCGCTCTATGTCGCGGTGCTCCTGCACGACATCGCCAAGGGCCGGCCGGAGGACCATTCGGAGGCCGGCGCCAGGATCGCGCGACGCATCTGTCCGCATATGGGGCTGTCGGCCGCCGACACCGAGACCGTCGCCTGGCTGGTCGAAAACCATCTCGTGATGTCGATGACCGCGCAGACGCGCGACCTCAACGACCGCAAGACGATCGAGGATTTTGCCTCGATCGTACAATCGGTGGAGCGGCTGAAGCTGCTTCTTATCCTCACCGTCTGCGACATTCGGGGCGTCGGACCCGGCGTATGGAACGGCTGGAAAGGACAATTGCTGCGCACGCTCTATTTCGAGACCGAGCTGCTGTTGACCGGGGGCTTCTCCGAAGTGTCGCGGGCCGAGCGCACCGCCGCCGCGCGCGAGCGGCTGGCCGAGGCGCTTTCCGCATGGCCGGCTAAGGAGCGCAAGCGCTATGTCGCCCAGCACTACGAAAACTATCTGCTGACCGTCGACCTGCCCGACCAGTTGCGGCACGCCGAATTCGTCCGCGAGGCGGATGTGGCCGGCAGGAAGCTCGCCACCATGGTGAAGACGCATGAGTTCGAAGCGGTAACCGAGATCACCGTGCTGGCGCCGGACCATCCGCGCCTGCTGTCGGTGATCGCCGGCGCCTGTGCCGCGGCCGGCGGCAACATCGTCGATGCGCAGATCTTCACCACCTCTGACGGGCGGGCGCTGGACACCATTTTGATCTCCAGAGAATTCGACCGCGACGAGGACGAGCGGCGGCGGGCCGAACGCGTCGGCAAGCTGATCGAGGACGTGCTGTCCGGCAAGAGCTGGCTGCCCGAGATGATCGAGAAGCGCGCCAAGCCGAAGCGCGGCGCCAAGGCCTTCCGCATTCCGCCGCGCGCCGAGATCCGCAACACGCTGTCGAACCGTTTTTCCGTGATCGAAATCGAGGGGCTGGACCGGCCCGGCCTGCTCTCAGAGGTCACCGGCGCGCTGTCGGACCTATCGCTCGATATCGCCTCGGCCCACATCACCACCTTCGGCGAAAAGGTCATCGACACCTTCTATGTCACCGACCTTACCGGCCAGAAGATCGACAGCCCGACGCGCACGGCCACAATTCACAAGCGGCTGATCGACACACTCGAAGGCAACGCGCCCGAACGCAACGGCAAGGCCAAGGCGGCGGCCGCCGAGTGATCATCACCATCCATTTGACGCAATTCCGCAGGCAGTCATCCTCCGCATGAGCCTTGTCAAGAAATTCGCCACCGTCGCCTCCGGCACGCTGATGAGCCGCGCGCTGGGTTTCGGCCGCGAGATGCTGATGGCGGCGGCCCTCGGCACCGGGCCGGTCGCCGACGCCTTCAACGCCGCCTTCCAGTTTCCCAACACCTTCCGCCGGCTGTTCGCCGAAGGCGCCTTCAACGCCGCCTTCGTGCCGCTGTTCGCCAAGGAGATCGAAACGCACGGCACCGACGGCGCAAAGCGCTTCTCGGAGGAGGTGTTCGGCGTGCTGTTCTCGGCGCTGCTCGCGCTCACCATCGCCATGGAACTGGCAATGCCGCTGATCGTCCGCTACCTGGTGGCGCCGGGCTTTGCCGACATTCCGGGCAAGTTCGAGACGACCGTCCGGCTGGCGACGATCATGTTTCCCTATCTGATCTGCATGTCGCTCGGCGCCATGATGGCCGGCATGCTGAACTCGCTGCGCCGCTATTTCGCCGCAGCCATCGCCCCCGCTTTCCTCAACATCATCCTGATCAGCGTGCTCGCCTATGCCTGGTATCATGGGCTCGACGCGCATGATGTCGGCTTCGGCCTGTCCTGGGGCGTGCTGGCGGCGGGCATCGTGCAGCTCGCCATCGTCTGGGTAGCGGTGCGCCATGCCGGCATCTCGATCGGCTTCCGCCGACCCAAGATGACGCCGAACGTCAAGCGGCTCCTGATCCTGGCGCTGCCGGCCGCTATTACCGGTGGCATCACCCAAATCAACCAGCTGATCGGCACGGCGATTGCCTCCGGGCAGAACAGCGCCGTGTCATCGCTCGCCTATGCCGATCGCATCTACCAGCTGCCGCTCGGCGTCGTCGGCGTCGCGGTGGCGATCGTGCTGCTGCCGGAGCTGTCGCGGGCTTTGAAATCGGGCAATCTGATCGAGGCGGCCAATCTCCAGAACCGCTCGGTCGAGTTCACGCTGTTCATGACCTTGCCGGCGGCCGCGGCGCTTTGGGTGATGTCGGAGCCGATCGTGCGGCTGGTCTATGAGCGCGGCGCCTTCGCCGCCAACCATTCGACGCCGATCGTCGCCTCGATCCTGGCGATCTTCGGCCTCGGCCTGCCGGCCTTCGTGCTGATCAAGGCCTTCACGCCCGGCTATTTCGCGCGCGAGGACACGCGCACGCCGATGATCTTCGCCGCCATCTCCGTCGGCGTGAACGTCGCCACCGCGCTGAGCTTGTTTCCTTCGATGGGCGCGCCGGGCATCGCTGTCGCCTCGGCCGTCGCCGGCTGGGTCAACGCGGCTTTGCTGCTCGGCATGTTGATAAAGCGCGGCCACTGGGGTCGCGACATACCGCTCTTGAAGCGCATTCCCCGGCTGGTGCTGTCGGCTGTTGTGATGGCGGTCGCGCTCTATTTCGCCGAGCACTATTTCGCGGCAAGGCTCGGACCCGGCTCGCCGCTGGTGGTGAAGGCGACGACCCTGTTCGCGCTCGTCGGCGGGGGTGCGGCGCTCTACTTCATCACCGCTTTTGGCACAGGTGGCGCCGATTTCGGCATGATCCGTCGGAACGTGAAGCGCGGCACGGCGAAATCTGCGCCGCGGAAATCGAACACCGGCTTGGACGAATAACTCGAGCTGGCTTTCAGCAACAGCGGTCTTGATCCCGCATTCGCCTTCGTCCATAAGCCCGCCGTCGCAAGACTTTCGCCGCGCGCGGTTTCCAGCCGCATGATTGGCTCCAAAAAGTCTGCAACTTTTTGGAATCATGCGTATACGGCCCTCCACAAGCCATGAGGAAATCATGTCCGCCTTCAAGCCCCTCGTCTTCTCGGGCGTCCAGCCGACCGGCAATTTGCATCTCGGCAACTATCTCGGCGCCATCAAGAAATTCGTCGCCCTCCAGGAACAATCCGACTGCATCTATTGCGTCGTCGACCTGCATTCGCTGACGGCGCAGCTCGTGCACCAGGACCTTGGCGACCAGACGCGCTCGATCACCGCCGCCTTCCTGGCATCGGGCATCGACCCCAAGAAGCACATCGTCTTCAATCAGTCGCGGGTCATCCAGCACGCCGAGTTGGCCTGGATCTTCAACTGCGTGGCGCGCATCGGCTGGATGTACCGGATGACGCAGTTCAAGGACAAAGCCGGCAAGGACCGCGAGAACGCCTCGCTCGGCCTGCTCGCCTATCCGAGCCTGATGGCCGCCGACATCCTGCTCTACCGCGCCACCCATGTGCCCGTGGGCGAGGACCAGAAGCAGCATCTGGAATTGACCCGCGACATCGCGCAAAAATTCAACAACGACTTCTCGGAAAAGATCGCGGCGCTCGGCGTCGGCGTCGAGATGCAGGTCGGCGAAGAGACGGTGAATGGCTACTTCCCGATCACCGAACCGGTGATCGGCGGTCCTGCGGCGCGCATCATGAGCCTGCGCGATGGCTCGAAGAAGATGTCGAAGTCGGACCCGTCGGACCTGTCGCGCATCAACCTCACCGACGATGCCGACACAATCTCGAAGAAGATCCGCAAGGCCAAGACCGATCCGGAGGCCTTGCCGAGTGAAGTCGACGGGCTGGAAAGCCGGCCGGAAGCCGAAAACCTGGTCGGCATCTATGCCGGCCTCGCCGAAATTTCCAAAGCCGACGTGCTGAAGGAATATGGCGGCCAGCAGTTTTCCGTGTTCAAGCCGGCGCTGGCCGACCTTGCAGTCGAAAAGCTCGCGCCGATCGCCTCGGAGATGCGCCGCATCGAGGGCGACCGCGCCTATGTCGACGCCGTGCTCAAGGACGGCGGCGAGCGCGCCCGCGCGATCGCCGAAGGCACGATGAAGACGGTGCGCGACATCATCGGCCTGTTGCAGGACTGATCGGTCCTCGCTGGTTGACTGGGATCGCCATACCGGCCGGCGGCTTGCCGCCGGTCCGTGGCGGTGGCAGATTGCGGCCGAATTGATACCGAGCGGACAGACATGGTTTCCAAACGCCTCAGCCGTGAAGCCGGACATCGCCGCAAATTCCTGGCGATCATCGACGATACGCCGGAATGCGAGCGCGCGGTCGCCTACGCATCGACGCGCGCACAGAGCACCAGCGGCGTGCTGGTCCTGCTCTATGTGATCGAGCCGGACGATTTCCAGCATTGGCTGGGGGTTGAGAAGATCATGCGCGAGGAAGCCAACGCGACCGCGCGCGCGGCGCTCGACACCTATGCCAGCAAGGTGCGCCAGAAGGTCGGCATCGAGCCGGAACTGGTGGTGCGCGAAGGCAAGCCGACCGAGGAAATCCACAAGCTCATCGAGGAAGACCAGGACATCGCCATCCTGGTGCTGGCGGCCGGCGCCGGCAAGGAAGGTCCGGGGCCACTGGTGAGTGCGGTGGCCGGCCGGGGCGCCGCCTTCCCCATCCCGGTCACCGTGGTGCCGCAGAACCTCTCCGACGAGGAAATCGAGAGCCTGGCCTGAATTGGGAAGGCCCCTCCTGCCCGATTGGAACGTCGCCGATCCGCAGATACACATCGATGTTATCAACCAGCCCATAGCCCTTGGCCCGTGTCGGCGGCGCGCCATTTGGAATGGTCACGGAAACGGCCATTCCAAAGGAGCGCCGGTGGACGAATCAACCCGGAAAGCAGGGCGTAGCGGCACGTCAAAGCCGCGAAACGCTGGGACTGGATCACCGGTGCAGCCGCGCTCGCAGGCAGCGCGATCGCAGCAAAAAGCCCGGCAGACGCCTCATGCGCAGCAGGAGCGCAGGCACCGCGTGCTCGCCAAGGGGCACCCGGCCATGGTGGACAGCATCGCCGGCGCGATTACGGTCAAGAATCTCGATCTCTACTATGTCGTCGCTCCCGACGCCCAGATACCGCTGAAAGGCGAGCACGGCTTCGGGCTCTATTTCCACGACTGCCGTTTCCTCGGCGGCTATGAGATGACGCTGGGCGGTTTGCCGCCGATCGTGTTGGCCTCGACCGCGCAAAGAGGTTACGCCGCGCTTTTCGAACTGGCCAATCCCGACCTGCATTGCGATGGGGGGCGACTGATTCCCAAGGACGAGCTCGGCATCCGCTGGGAGCGCATTCTCGATGCGGAGCAAACATGCGTGCGGGAGGTTCTGACCATCCAGAATTTCGGCCACGAGCCGCATGGCTTTCCGCTGGCCCTACACTTCGGCGCCGGCTTCGAGGACATTTTCAATGTGCGCGGACTGGTGCCGAAGAACCTCGGCAGGTGCGAGCGGCCTGCCTGGCGCGACGGCAGCCTCCACTTTGTCTATCACGGCGCCGACCACGTTCGCAGAACGGCAACAATCGGTTTTTTGCCGGCACCCGATGCCATGCACAGAACGGCGGCCGAGTTCCAGTTCGATCTCGCGCCAGGAGAAAAGCGTACCATCGCGATCACCATAGAATTGAGGGAACTGTCGGAAGAGCCGGAGGCCGAGCAAATGAGCCCGCACCCGGCGTTTGCTCTCGAGGCCTTTGCCGGGACGGTTCAGGCGGATACTGAAAAATGGCTGGAGCAACACACGAAGTTCGACAGCGACAGCCTGCTGCTCAACAGCATCATGGACCGTTCGCTGCGCGATCTCGCGGCGCTCAGGTCGGATCTTGGCAACAGGGAGTATTTCGCGGCCGGCGTGCCGTGGTACGTCGCGGTGTTTGGACGCGACAGCCTGATCGTCGCGCTCGAGATGCTGGCCTTCCAGCCGGACATCGCCGCCCAGACGCTGCGCCTTCTCGCCGGCTATCAGGGACGTCGAACGGATCGATGGCGAGAGGAGCAGCCCGGCAAGATCCTGCATGAGCTGCGCGTCGGCGAGCTCGCTCGCGCGGGCAATGTCCCGCATGCCAGATTCTACTGCACGGTGGACGCGACCCCGCTCTTCCTGCTGCTTCTCGGCCGCTATGCCGCGTGGACAGGCGACGTGGGGCTCTTCCGCGAACTGCGGGAGCCGGTGGAAAAGGCCTTGGGCTGGATCGCCAAGGCCGGAGACGGGCATGGCGAAGGCTATGTCAAATACCGCACCATCTCGGAAAGCGGTCTCGTCAACCAGGGGTGGAAGGACTCGGCCGACGCGATCGTCAGGACCGACGGCAGCATCGCCAGGCCGCCGATCGCGCTGGTCGAGGTGCAGGGCTATGTGTTTGCGGCCAAGCATGCCATCGCCGATCTCTACGAACGCATTGGCGAGCGCAACAGCGCCATTCAGCTTCGCGGCGAGGCCGAAAAGCTTCGGACACGGTTCAACCGCGACTTCTGGTGTGAGGACCTGGACACTTTCGCGCTGGCGCTCGAGGCGCGCGGCCGCCCGGTCGCGGTCGTTTCCTCCAACCCGGGCCATGCGCTGTGGACCGGCATCGCGGATCGGGGCAAGGGCCGCCGAACCGTGCGGCGGCTGATGCAGGACGACATGTTCAACGGCTGGGGCGTGCGCACGCTCGCGAGCGCGGAGCGGCGCTACAATCCCGTCGGATATCATCTCGGCACCGTCTGGCCGCATGACAATGCGCTGCTGGCGGCCGGCTGCCGGCGGTATGGCGAGGACGGCCCGGCGCTGCGGATCTTCACCGCCATTGTTGAAGCGGCGATGCACTTCCGCCATCACCGGCTGCCGGAGGCGATGGCGGGCTTTCAGCGCAACGATTTCCAGGTGCCGGTGCACTATCCCGTGGCCTGCCACCCGCAGGCATGGGCGGCGGGCGCGGTGCCGTTCCTGGTGACCACCTGCCTCGGCCTGGAGCCCGACGCCTTCGCAAACAGGCTGCGGATCGTGCGGCCGCGACTGCCCGATTTCGTCAGCCGCATCGAGCTTCGCGGGCTGCGGGTCGGCGAGGCAAGCGCCGACCTCGCATTCGTGCGCACGGCGGACGGCGCCGAGGTGAACATCCAGAAGACGAGTGGACAACTCAGCGTGGAAGTCGGAGGATAGGCTTGCCGTGGCGAAGCGCTCCGCCGGGGCAAAAACATTCCGCCAGCCAGCCGTTCGGGCGACGCGTTTCGCTTGAATGTCCAGCCGATAGAGCCTATTTAGAACTATTCCAAACTATCGGCCCGGAAGGGCCTGGAGATATCCATGTTCATCCAGACCGAATCGACGCCGAACCCGGCGACGCTGAAATTCCTGCCCGGCAAGGAAGTGCTGCGCGACGGCACCGCCGATTTCCGTGACGCCGAAGGCGCCGCACAGGCTTCGCCGCTGGCCGGCCGGCTGTTCGAGATCCCCGGCGTCACCGGCGTCTTCTTCGGCTACGACTTCATCACCGTGACCAAGGACGGTCCGGACTGGCAGCACCTGAAGCCGGCAATCCTCGGCGCCATCATGGAGCATTTCATGTCCGGCGCGCCGGTCATGGCTTCGGCGGCTCCGGCCAACGACGCCGGCCAGGCCGGCGAGTTCTACGACAAGGCCGACGAGGAGCTGGTGCTCACCATCAAGGAGCTGCTCGACACCCGGGTGCGCCCGGCGGTCGCGCAGGACGGTGGCGACATCACCTTCCGCGGCTTCGAGAACGGCACCGTGTTCCTGCACATGAAGGGTGCTTGTGCCGGTTGCCCGTCATCGACGGCGACGCTGAAGCACGGCATTCAGAACCTGCTCCGGCATTTTGTTCCGGAAGTGCAGCAGGTCGAGCAGGTCGCCTGATAATTCTGCTCCGCCGGCCGCCTGTTGCGGTTTCTGAGCTTCTCGGCGGAGTGAATTTTCTCCAACCGCAAAAACAAAAAACCGGGCCCCAACAGCCCGGTTTTCTGTCTTTGGACGTCTTGTTGTTGCCTAGACGGTCCGCGCACGCAAGCTTTTGTCCGCGGCCATCGTGATCACATCACGATGACCTTGGCGCCGACCGAAGTGCGGTCGTAGAGATCGATAATGTCCTGGTTCATCAGGCGGATGCAGCCCGACGACATCGCCTTGCCGATGGAGAACCACTCCGGGCTGCCATGCAGGCGGTAGCCCATGTCGCCGCCCTTGTTGAACAGATACATGGCGCGCGCGCCGAGCGGGTTCTTCAGGCCCGGCTCCATGCCGCCGGCGAATTTGGCGAGTTCGGGCTGGCGCTTGATCATCGGCGCCGGCGGCGTCCAGGTCGGCCATTCGCGCTTCAGCGCGATATGGGCGGTGCCGTGCCACTCGAAGCCCTCGCGGCCGACACCGATGCCGTAGCGCATGGCCATGCCGTCACCCTCGACGAAGTAGAGGAACTTGTTCTGGGTGTCGACGATGATGGTGCCGGGCTTCTCGGGAGTGTCGTAGCGCACTTCCTGCCGGCGGAAGCGGGCCGGAACCTTCTCGATCGGGATGCGCGGCAGCTGATAGCCGGCATCGGTCATCGCGCCATAGTTGTTGGTGAAGATCTGCCCGCCGATGGTGCTGCACCCGCTGATCGCGGTCGACAGCGCAAGGGCGGCGACGATTGCAAACGACTTCAAGCGCATGAATAGGTCCGACGCCCTGCCTTTTATCAGCGGCACGAGTCGGCCGCTTTCTCACCATCATTCATGCTGGCATTTCTTTTGCTTGCCAAGCGCGCACTGCCTATATGCATGACCTTCCCTGCCGGTAAGTGCCGAACTGCGGCATTTCGGCAACAGGGGTCGCGAGATTGTGAAGTAAAATCAACGGGGCAGCCGGAAGGGCTGCCGGAGACAGGAGAGCGCCATGAATGTCGGTGATGCCGCCGAGCGTTCCGGCCTGCCGGCCAAGACCATCCGCTACTATGAGGAGATCGGCCTGATCCTGCCGGCGCGCGCCGAAAACGGCTACCGCGACTACTCGCGCGACGACGTGCACCGGCTGGCCTTCTTGCGCCGCGCCCGCAACCTCGGCTTTTCAATCGACGATTGCAGGCAGCTGATGGCGCTTTATCAGGACCGCGACCGCGCCAGCCACGACGTGCGCGAAATCGCCAGCGCCCATGTCAGGGCGATCGAGGAAAAGGTGCGCGAACTGCAGTCGATGCGCGCAACGCTGCAGAAGCTGATCCACGCCTGCCACGGCGACGACCGGCCGGACTGCCCGATCTTGGATGACATGGCGGGGGCGGCGTGAAGTCGCCGAGCCGAAGCTAGACAAGTATCCAATCTCTATCTTAGCTCTTGAGCGAGCAACAAATCCTCGGCAGGAGTGCTCCACCATGAAGGGATACTGGCTCATCGTCGGCACCGAGATTTCGGATCAGGAAGCGCAAGCCGAATACGCCAGGCTGTGGAAGCCCATCGGCGAGAAATATCAGGCACGCAGCAATCCTTCGAAAGTGCCGCCCCTGCTGGTGGAGGCGCGCGATGCCGGTCGGGTGATCGTCGTCGAATTCCCGTCATTGGAAGCTGCCATGGCTTGCTATGACGACCCGTCTTACGAGGAAGCGAAGCGGTTTGCGCTGCAGGCGTCGAACCGCGTCCTGCTGATCTTCGAAGGGGATCTGGGGGAGGCGCGATAGAGGCCTGTACAACCGGCGCATAGCCTTTGGACAAACCGGTTGGCCTCGGCAGGCGCAATAGACACCCTGCTTTAACCGCTGCTGATTGAGCTTCTCGTTTGAGGGGGATTTGCGATGACGAAATATCGGAACCCACACTGGTCAAGATGGCCCGATAGCAAGCGCTAACGGCTCAACAAGTGAGCTCCCAGCCCGCCAGCGGATAATATGATGGATCCGGTGCCGACATTAACTAGGCGCCGTCAAATCCGGGGGTCTGTCAAATATATAATCATGTTTTGATATCGGGTTCAAACCGTGAACAAAATCTGGCATGGTGCCTGCCATGCCTATCGTTTCCCCGATTCCCCTGAACCCGCTGATCGACGGTCGCCAGTCGGAGCGCGCCATGCTGGTGCGGCGCGGCGTGCAGCGGCTGCTCAGCCAAATGGGCGCGCATGTGCTGCCGGAGCTATCCCTGGCCACCGGCCGGCGGGCCGATCTTGTCGCGCTGACCCGGCAGGGCGACATCTGGATCATCGAGATCAAATCCTCGATCGAGGATTTCCGCGTTGACCGCAAATGGCCGGACTACCGGCTGCATGCCGACCGCTTCTTCTTCGCCACCCATCCCGGCGTGCCCGCGGAAATCTTTCCGGAGGAGTGCGGCTTCATCCTCTCCGACGGCTATGGCGCGGAGATCTTGCGCGAGGCGCCGGAGCACCGCATGGCCGCCGCGACGCGCAAGGCGCTGATGTTGCGCATCGCGCGTGCGGGCGCGGCGCGGCTGCTGGCGGCGGAGCTTGCCGGTGTTTCGGTGCCGGTGCTGGACGGCGAAAGCGAGTAGGACGCGATCTCGTCGTCGCTGGCCGCGGGCCGCGCAGCACCGGGCTGCACTGCGCCGGGACCCAAATCGCAGCCCCTACTCGACATTGACGTCCACGACGATCTTGTACGCGTTCCCATCAAAAGTATGAACCGAGAAGGTCATCTGATCCTGCCCCTTGAACCCGGCAGCCGATTTGTAGACGCCTTTTATTCCGTCGACCTTTCGAGAATTGCATTTAAACCTCTGGTTGGTTTTCGCAAAAGATGTGTAAACCTTCCCTTCAACCAACCTAACTTCCCCATGGCTCGGCCCGGAGATGATTTTTACATCGTCCTTGCCGGCAGAAGAGCAGTCCACGTTCAGGCTCGCTCCCTTAAAGACGAGAATCTCCTGGCCAGTCAGTGCTGTTTTTTCGTAGCTCGACAGATGTGTGAACGCGGCCGCCGGAGAGAGCCCAAGGCCCAAAACCGCGACCGTTGCTATGACACTTGTTGTGCGGCATACCATTATTGCTGACCCCTTAACCGAGTGAATTACCCCGCCGCTGTTTGACGGCACGCTGAAGCACGCTAGCATTCCAGCGATAGCTTCAACTCATCAAATTCAAGTCATCGGAAAGTAGTGGTGCGCCTTACAACGCTTCCATTGATCGGCAAGACCGCGTTCCCCGCTGCCCTACTCCACTTCTTCTTCGGCGCCACCTGTCGCCGGCGCCATCAGCAGCACCGCCGCGCCGACCAGCGCGGCGATCAGCGAGCCGGCGAGGATGCCGACCTTCACCGCGTCTTGAAGGGCGGCGTCATTGGCGAAGGCGAGCAGGCCGATGAACAGGCTCATGGTGAAGCCTATACCGCACAGAAGCGAAATGCCGATCATGTGCAGCCAGCCGGCATTGGCCGGCAGGTCGGCGAGGCCCAGCCGGATGGCGAGAGCCGAGGAGCCGAAGACGCCGACCAGCTTGCCGACGACGAGGCCGGCGGCGACGCCCAGCGTCAGAGGCTCGACCAGCGCGGCAACGCTCAGGCCGCCGAGCGAGACGCCGGCATTGGCGAAGCCGAAGATCGGGATGACGATGAAGGGCACGAGCTTGTGCAGGCCGTGTTCCAGCCGGTGCAGCGGCGAGTGCTCGACGTCGTGACCGATGCCGGGCGAACGCTCGAGCGGAATGGTGAGCGCCAGCGCCACGCCGGCAAGCGTCGCATGCACGCCCGATTTCAGCACCAGCACCCAAAGCAGCGCGCCCAGCACGAGATAGGGCAAGAGGTTCATCACCCGCATGCGGTTGAGCACGATCAATACGGCGATGACCGCGAAGGCGGCGCCGAGATAGGCGAGCGACAGGCCGCTGGTGTAGAACAGCGCGATGATGATGACGGCGCCGAGATCGTCGATGATGGCCAAAGCGGTAAGAAACACTTTCAGCGAGGCCGGCACGCGGCTGCCGAGCAGCGACAGCACGCCCAGCGCGAAGGCGATGTCGGTGGCGGTGGGGATCGCCCAGCCGGGAAGGGCCGCCTGGTTGTCGCGGTTGACCAACACATAGACCAGCGCCGGAAACACCATGCCGCCGGCCGCAGCGATGCCCGGCAGCACGCGGCGCGGCCAGGTTGAGAGCTGACCGTCCAGCATCTCGCGCTTGATCTCCAGCCCGACCAGGAGGA
This sequence comes from Mesorhizobium sp. M1A.F.Ca.ET.072.01.1.1, assembly GCF_004023325.1. Lineage (NCBI taxonomy): Bacteria > Pseudomonadati > Pseudomonadota > Alphaproteobacteria > Hyphomicrobiales > Phyllobacteriaceae > Mesorhizobium > Mesorhizobium sp. M1A.F.Ca.ET.072.01.1.1. Next base: position 25,332 of record NZ_RZSF01000058.1, read on the forward strand.
AGAACACCGCCATAAGCCCGTCATTGATCCAGTGCGAGACGCTGAGCGGCCCGAGATAGGCGTGGAGGGCGGCGAAATAGATTTCGGCAAACGGCGAGTTTGCGACGATGAGCGCAAGGGCGGCGGCCGCCATCAGGATGATGCCGCCGGCCGCCTCACCGTCGAGGAATTCGCGAAGCATCGATTTCGGCCGCTCGTCGCGCATGCCCCCTCCGTCACATGGCCCGCCGGCCGGTGTCCTTCGCGGATGATGCTCAAACTTGCACGACCGGGCAAGCATTGGACCGGTCGGTCAGCGTCGCCCTCCTTGCAAGCGCCGGCGCCGCCCCTCACCTGCCTGCCGGCATCCTCTCCCCGTATGGCGGGGAGAGGGCGCTCTCATCACGGTTTTCGCCAGTCGCCAGCGTTGCTAGGCGGCAGCCAGCGCTGCCTTCGACACCCGCCATCGGCAGCACCGTACGCGTGTTTAAGCAGGTTACCGCGGCGCCCGCTTTGCCAGAATCCGCTGCAGGGTGCGCCGGTGCATGTTGAGCCGGCGCGCGGTCTCGGAGACGTTGCGGTCGCACATTTCGTAGACGCGCTGGATATGTTCCCAGCGCACGCGGTCGGCCGACATTGGGTTTTCCGGGGGTGCGGCCCGCTCGCCCGCGGTGCGGGTCAGCGCCGCAAATACGTCGTCGGCATCGGCGGGCTTCGACAGGTAGTCGACGGCGCCGAGCTTCACCGCCGTCACCGCGGTGGCGATGTTGCCGTAGCCGGTCAGGATGATGGTGCGGGAATCGTCGCGCTTCTCGCGGATGGCGGCGACCACGTCGAGGCCGTTGCCGTCGCCGAGCCGCATGTCGACTACCGCATAAGCCGGCGGGCGAGCGCGCGCCTTGGCGACCGCCTCTTCCACGCTTTCCGCCGTCTCGACCGCGAAGCCCCTGGTTTCCATGGCGCGGGCAAGCCGGGTGAGAAATGGCTTGTCGTCGTCGACGATCAGCAGCGAGGTGTCCTCGCCTTCTACCATTGCGCCGGTGGGTTCTTCTGCGCTCATTTGCGTCAGCATCCTACTGCCTTACTTTTACGCAGATACAATTCTGCAACTGCAATGTCCAATTTTTACAGCCGGCAACAAAGCTGCCATGCGCCAAATGCATAGGCTCACGCATTGTCGAATGCGGTGCCCGGGGCATGCTCGGGATTGAGGAAGACGCCGCGGGGCCAGGTGATCTGCACCACCGCCCCCTCGCCGAGCCCGCTCGAATTGCGAAAATCGATCGTCGCGCCCGAGCGCTCCAGCAACGTCTTGGCGATGAAAAGCCCGAGCCCGAGGCCGCCGCCGGCCTCTGTCCCCTGGCGCGTCGACATATAGGGCTCGCCGATGCGGTCGATGATTTCCGGCGGGAAGCCCGGCCCGTCGTCGATGATGGAGAAGGAGACCTCCTCATTGTCCCAGTTCCATCTGACGGTGACCGTGTCCTTGGCGAAGTCGACGGCGTTCTCGACCAGATTGCCGAGCCCGTAGATGACGCCCGGGCTGCGCTGCCCGACCGGCTCCGGGCCGATGCGCTCGCCGGGGCGCAGCCGGATCGAGATGCCGAAGTCGCGGTGCGGCGCCGTCACTTCCTCGACCAGCGAGGTCAGCGGCAGGCGCGAAAGATGCGCCTCGCCTTCCGAGGACAGGCTGGTCAGCCGCTTCAGGATCTCGCGGCAACGCTCGCTTTGCGAGCGCAGCAGCTTCACGTCCTCGCTGAATTTCGGATCTTCGCCCAGCGCCTTTTCCATTTCCTTGGCGACGACGGTGATGGTGGCCAAAGGTGTGCCGAGCTCATGCGCGGCGGCCGCCGCGAGGCCGTCGAGCGCCGAAAGATGCTGCTCGCGCTGCAGCACCAGCTCGGTGGCGGCTAGCGCGTTGGCGAGCAGGCGTGCCTCGGCCGCGACGCGGAAGGCGTAAATCGCGGTGAAGGCGATCGAGGCGAACACCGCCATCCACATGCCGGCGACATAGATGAAGGGCATCGACAGCGGCGCGCCCTCGTACCAGGGCAGCGGCAGATGGAAGAACACAAGCAGCGTGGCCGCCGCGATGACCAGCGCGCCGAG
>NZ_RZSF01000590.1:0-1949 GCF_004023325.1 Mesorhizobium sp. M1A.F.Ca.ET.072.01.1.1
GTCCAGCCTCGACCGTCGGCGCCGCGTCTGACCGCCGTAGCCCTGGCCCGGACATGGTCGATCACGCCGGCCGCGACGAAGGGTTCCAGATGCTCGGCGACATAGCGGCCAAACACACGTCGCCTCGGATAGATGTCAGCATCGCGCCAGACGGCGTCCGGGTCGCGCTCGACCTCGCCGCTGGCGCCCAGCCAGCGCAGGAAATGCTCCGCGTCATCCGGCGCCAGGCTCATCCGGGACGCCGGCACATTGACGCGATGCGACAGCTCCTCGCTGGAATAGGCGAGCCCGCCGCCGAGGAACGGACGCGGCTCTATGATAGTGATCAATGGCCGCGCGAATTTGCGCGCCAGATGCCAAGCCACGGCAGCACCGGAGAAGCCGCCGCCGAGAATGACGACATGGCTGCGTGGCCGAGGCGACAGCGCGTTCACGAGGCGCTGGCGAGCGATTTCGGACGATGGTCGCCGGCGATCGTTTCGCCGAAAGGACCGGTGTTGACCAAAGAGCCGGGCGCCTTGACCGGATGCTCGGTCGGCAGATCCGGCAGGACCAGCTCACCGAAGCGGTAGGCTTCTTCAAGATGCGGGTAGCCGGACAGGATGAAGGTATCGATGCCGAGCCGCCTGTATTCGTCGATGCGTTCGGCGATCGTGGCCGGATCCCCGACCAGCGCCGTGCCGGCGCCGCCGCGCACCAGGCCGACGCCGGCCCACAGGTTCGGCGCGATCTCCAGTTTTGACCGGTCGCCGCCATGCAGTGCGCTCATCCGCGCCTGGCCGACCGAGTCCATGCGCGCGAAAACTTTTTGCGCCGAGGCGATGGTCGCGTCGTCGAGGCGGCTGATCAACCTGTCGGCCGCGGCCCAGGCTTCCTCGGTGGTTTCGCGGGCAATGACGTGCAGGCGGATGCCGAAGGAGAGCTTGCGGCCAGCTTTTTCGGCCAGCGCGCGCACGCCGTCGAGCTTGCGCGCGACATCGGCGGGCGGCTCGCCCCAGGTCAGATATTTGTCGATCTCCTGCGCCGCCACAGTCGATCCCGCATCGGAAGACCCGCCGAAATAGAGCGGTGGATAGGGCGTCTGCACCGGCGGGAACAGGAGGCGGCCATCCTCGATGCGGAAATGCTTGCCCTGATGCTCGACCGTCTCGCCGCTCAGCACGCGCTTGTAGACCTGCAGGAATTCCTGCGTCACTTCATAGCGCTCGGCGTGCGACAGGAAGATGCCGTCGCCCTTGTTCTCAAGCGGGTCGCCGCCAGTGACGACGTTGATCAGCAGCCGTCCGTTGGAGATGCGGTCGAGCGTCGCCGTCATGCGCGCCGCAAGCGTCGGCGACTGCAGGCCGGGCCGCACCGCGACCAGGAAACGCAGCCGCTTCGTCAGCGGCGCCAGCGCCGAGGCGATCACCCAGGAATCCTCGCAGGACCTGCCCGTCGGCAGAAGCACGCCGTAATAGCCGAGTGTGTCGGCCGCCTGCGCCACTTGCGTCAGATAAGGCAGGTCGACCGCCCGGCCCCCTTCCGAGGTGCCAAGATAACGGCTGTCGCCATGCGTTGGCAGAAACCACAGCACCTTAATGCGATCGGGAATTTCGTGGCCCATGCTGCATCCCATCAAATAACGAGCGCAGCCGTGGCTCCGGCAACGCGATGGAGCCATGATGGCTTTCCAGGGATGGTGCGTCGCCAATCAATTTTCTTTTGTATATAAATTCCGTAGAATTCGTTTTTCTGCCCTCCGCCGCTTTTTAGATGGTTGCCGATTTCCAGAAACACTTCCGGCGAGCTGAAGCGGCGGCCTTGCGTCGTAGCCGGCATGGTGAGAGGTGGCCCCGCTTGCAGGCTGCTCTGTCTGCCACCTGAGACCAAAATCGACTCGGACATGGCTCAAGTACCGATCGGTGCAGTGGCGGTTTCCGGATATTTCGAGGAGCCCCTTGCCTTTATGC
>NZ_RZSF01000591.1:0-1946 GCF_004023325.1 Mesorhizobium sp. M1A.F.Ca.ET.072.01.1.1
TTGCGGGCCTGATCGAGCCGCACCGGCTGGCCGGGGATGGTGACGGCGAAGACCGTGCGGCCGCCGATCGATTCGACCAGCTCCACCGTGCCGCCATGGGCGCGGATCAGCTCATGGGCGATCGCCAGGCCAAGGCCGGTGCCGCCGCTGCGCGCCGAGCCGCGGAAGGCGGCGAACAGGTTCTCGCGCGCCTTGGGCGGGAGGCCGGGGCCGGTGTCGCTGACGGTGATGCGGCTGACGCTGCCCAAGCGCTCGGCCGAGACGGCGAGCCGGCGCACCACCGCGCTCTCCGTGTCGGCCGCCATTGCCTGCACCGAGTTGCGGCACAGGTTGGTGAGCACGCGGAAGAGCTGGTCGGAATCGGCGTCGACTTCGAAGGTGAGCTCGACGGCATTGATGAATTCGATGCCCTCCTCGATGTCGAGCAGGCCGTGCACGTCGTCGACCAGCTGGCGCAGCCGCAAGCGGCGGCGCGACGGTGCCGGCTCCTGTGTGCGGCCATAGGCAAGCACGCCCTCCGAATAGGCGACGGCGCGGTCGAGCGCACGCAGGAGCTTCGGCGCGAAGGACTGCACGGTCGGATCCTTCACCTGGCGCAACCGGTCCGACATAAGCTGCGCGGAAGCCAGGATGTTGCGCATGTCGTGGTTGATCTTGGACACGGCAAGCCCGAGGTTGGCGAGGTGCTTCTGCTCGGCGAGCATTTTTTGCAGCCGATCCTGCATCTGCGACAGCTCGCGCTCGGCGACGCCGATCTCGTCGGCACGCTCCGTCGGACAAATTATGCGGCCGGGATCGTCCGGCGCCTCGGAGAAGGACAGGATCGAGCGCGTCATGGTGCGGATCGGGCCGATCATGATCAGATCGATCGCCGCATAGACGAGCATGGCGGTGAACAGCGAGATCAGCAGCGAGACGACGGCGACGTTGCGCGAATATCTGAGCATGGCGTTGCGCAGACTGTAGTCCGGCATGATCAGCTCGAATTCCTTGTCGCTGTCGCCGACCGGCCCGAAGACGCGCAGCATGCGGTTGCCGCCGGCGAACAGCGTTTCCAGCGCGCCGGTCATGCCGTTGACCAGGCCGACATTGGCAATGTCGATATGCTCGTCGACCTTCGGCGGCATGTCGGCCACGACCAGCAGCCGCGAGACGCCGCCGTCGCGCACCGCGATCGCCTTGGCGCCGATCGCCATCAGCACGTCGTTCTGGGCGGTGTGCGACAGGGAGTTGGGCTCGCCCTGCAGCAACACGATCGACACGGCGGCGGAGGTGCTCAGCCGCTCCTTCAGCCAGTTCACCCGGTAGCTGGCGATCCAGGGCAGGAAGATCAGGATTTCGGCGAGCAGCACGAAGACGATGGTGAGAAGCAGAAGCTTGGTCGACAGACCGCGCGACAGCGGCACCCGGCGCGGCGAGCTTGCCGCCGCGGGGCGTGGCTTTTCATCCGTTGACAGGACTTCACTTGTCATGACGCGGTTTTCACGAAGGCTTGATCGAGCAAGATTATGCGATTTGCGGCTTTTTTGCTAATTTCGCCGCCAGCCAGTGAAAAAATGCCTTTGGGCGGGCTGGATTGACTTCCAAAATCCTTCTTCCTATAAGCCCGCTCACGCTCGGGCCTTCCGTCCCGGCGCGGTTTCGATCGCGCCTATAACTGGCCCGGCAAAGCTCCTGTTACAGTGTGACAGAATCAAGAAGGGCCGCACGCCGCGGTATTAAAACAAATGAAGCGTCCCTACCACCCGTCCAAACTCGTCCGCAAGCGCCGGCACGGTTTCCGTGCCCGTATGGCCACCAAGGGTGGCCGCGGCGTCGTCGCAGCCCGCCGCAACCGCGGCCGCAAGCGGCTCAGCGCCTGAACGAAAGACGAGATCGGTGCCCGCAACCGGCAAGCCAAAGGGGAAAACTCCCGGGCGGCTTCTGAAACGCGCGGATTTCATGGC
>NZ_RZSF01000592.1:0-1934 GCF_004023325.1 Mesorhizobium sp. M1A.F.Ca.ET.072.01.1.1
GGGTTGTTCTCGGAAGCTTTGGTATCGCCGTTGGCGGCAGCCTGAGCCGTGCCGTTGGGGGGCGTGGCCGCAGCCGTTCCGTTGGGAGGCGTGGCGGCGGGCGCGGTGCCGTTTGCCGGTGTCGCGGCCTCTTTGGCCGGGGCAGTCGCCGCGGGCGTCGCCGAGGCGCCGCCGACGATGCCGCCGCGAATGATCGTCGGCGTTTGCGCGTGCCTCTGTCCGGATTTCTCCGGGATCGCGGCTACTTTCTCATCGGTGACGGCTGGCACCGGCTCGCCGAGCGCCACAACTGACGGTGTAGCCTTGCCGGGCTCGATCGCGGCCAGCCTGACAATGGATGGCGTCGAGGTCGCCGCGCCGAGCACGACGATGGACGAAGCCTGTGCCAAGCCGCTCGTCGCCAGAAGACCGATAACGACCGCTCCTAGAGCAATTCCAGGAAAGCGACGTAACAGCTTTCCGTTCGCAATTGCATCGAAGCAAGACATACGCATCACGACAACTCTCCGCCCACCAACCGGAAATCCGCACCCTAGCGTCGGCGAATTGATGCCGGCTTGCGCGGAAACTTAACATTTTAGGGATTGATAAATCGCCAATGCGCGCCCTTGCCCCTGCTGCCATGCCGTATTACGGGACCGGCATGTTCAGGATCGGTGGTGAATTTGGCTGAGATACTTGGCGTCGGCGAGGCGATGGAAAGGGCGCTGGCGCTGCTCGAAGGCGGCGATGTTGTCGCCATCCCGACCGAGACCGTTTACGGACTGGCAGGTGACGCCACGAATGGGGCTGCCGTGGCGCGTATCTTCGAGGCCAAGGGTCGCCCGCGCTTCAACCCGCTGATCGCCCACGTCGCCGACCTCGCCATGGCAAACCGCATTGCTACATTCGATCTATTGTCAACAAAGCTGGCGGAAGCTTTCTGGCCCGGTCCGCTGACGCTGGTGTTGCCGCAGCGCGCGGAAAACGGCATCCATCCGCTCGTCACAGCCGGGCTTGACACGATCGCGTTGCGCATGCCGAGAGGCTTCGGCGGCGAGCTGATCGCGAGATTGGGCCGGCCGCTCGCGGCGCCCAGCGCCAATTCCTCCGGCAGGATCAGCGCCACGACGGCCGAGGCCGTGGCGGCTGATCTCGGCGAGAAGATCAAGCTGGTGGTCGACGGCGGCGCGACGCCCGTCGGCCTGGAATCGACGATCGTCAAGATCGAAGACGGCAAGCTGCGTCTGCTACGACCCGGCGGCATTGCTGCCCGGGACATTGAAGCGGTCGCCGACGTTGAGGTGATCCGCGGCGCTGCCGGAATCCAGGCGCCCGGCATGCTCGCCTCGCATTACGCGCCGGGCGCATCGATGCGGCTCAATGTCGGCAAGCTCGCCAGCGGCGAGGCGCTGCTCGCCTTCGGCCGCGCTCGCGCTGAAGGCTGGCGGGATGCCGTGGCGCTGCGCAATCTTTCCGAGGCGGGCGATCTGCGGGAGGCCGCCGCCAATCTTTTCGCCTATATGCAGGCGCTCGACCGCAGCGGCGCGGCCACGATCGCCGTCGAGCCGGTCCCGGCCGACGGCTTGGGCGAGGCGATCAACGACCGGCTCGCGCGCGCCGCTGCCCCGCGCGACAAGATCGACTGACCTATCTCTTTGTTTTGACGCAATTCCGGACGGAAAACCGCTTCACACTTTTCCTGGAATTGCTCTAGGTTTGGGCGCATGAATGACCAGCCCTTCGACCTCGATCCTGCCCTCATCGAGCGCTTCGCTGCCATTGTCGGCGACAGATACGCGCTGCGCGATCAGGCTGACATCGCGCCCTACATCATCGAGCGGCGCGGCCTCTGGCATGGCCGGACACCGCTGGTGCTGAGGCCGGGCAGCGTCGAGGAAGTGAGCCGCATCATGCGGCTCGCGACCGAGACCGGAACGCCGGTCGTGCCGCAG
>NZ_RZSF01000593.1:0-1927 GCF_004023325.1 Mesorhizobium sp. M1A.F.Ca.ET.072.01.1.1
GGTGGGAGCCGATGGCGAAGCGATGCACCTCGTCGCGCAGGCGCTGGACGAAATAGAGCACCGGGTCGCGCACCGGCAGCGTGAAAGAGTCCCTGCCCTTGACGAAGAAGCGCTCGCGCCCGGCGTCGCGGTCCTGGCCCTTGGCGATGCCGATGGCGACGACCCGGTCCTCGATGCCGAGACCGGACAGGATCTTGCGCACCGCCGTCATCTGGCCCTGGCCGCCGTCGATCAGGATGACGTCCGGCCATGCCGGGAAGCTGCCGTTTCCCTCGACAAGATCCTCGGCCGCATCGTCCTCGGCCTCCGCGCCCGCTCCGATTGAAGGCTGGACGTCGCCATGCTCCCTGAGCAGCCGCGAGAAGCGGCGCTCCATCACCTCGCGCATCATGCCGAAATCGTCACCGGGCGTGATCTCGGTCGAGCGGATGTTGAACTTTCGGTACTGGTTCTTCACAAAACCTTCCGGCCCGGCGACGACCATGGCGCCGACCGCATTGGTGCCCATGATGTGCGAGTTGTCGTAGACCTCGATGCGCACTGGCGGCCTTGCGAGGCCGAAGGTCTCGGCAAAGCCTTGCAATAGCCGCGCCTGCGTCGACGTTTCCGCCAGCCTGCGGCCGAGCGCCTCACGCGCGTTCTGCAGCGCGTGATCGGTGAGATCCTTCTTCTCGCCGCGCTGCGGCACCGAGATCGCTATCCTGCGCCCGGCGCGGGTTGACAGCGCCTCGGCGAGCAGCTCCTGCTCCTGCACCGACTGGGAAAGAAGCAGCGTACGCGCCGGCAGCTTGTCGTCATAGAACTGCGCGAGGAAGGAGCCCAGCACCTCGGCCGGCTCCAGCGCCGGATCGGCCTTGGGAAAATAGGCGCGGTTGCCCCAGTTCTGGCCGGTGCGGAAGAAGAACACCTGGATGCAGGTCTGGCCGCCTTCCTGGTGGATGGCAAAGACATCCGCCTCCTCCACCGTCTGCGGGTTGATGCCCTGATGCGCCTGCACATGCGATAGCGCCGCGAGGCGATCCCGGTAGATAGCGGCCCGCTCGAAATCGAGCTCTTCGGAGGCTTGTTGCATGGCGGCCGAGATCTCGGTCTTCACCTTCTGACTGCGGCCGGAGAGAAAATCCTTCGCCTCGGCAACCAGCTCGGCATAGCCCCGATGCGATATCTCGCCGGTGCAGGGACCGGCGCAACGCTTGATCTGGTAGAGCAGGCAAGGTCGCGTGCGGTTCTCGTAGAAGGAATCCGTGCAGCTTCGCAGCAGAAAGGCGCGCTGCAGCGAATTGATGGTGCGCCCGACCGCGCCGGCGGAAGCGAAGGGCCCAAAATAGTCGCCCTTGCGCGAGCGCGCGCCGCGATGCTTGTAGATGCCGGGCGAGACATGGTCGCCAGTAAGCAGGATGTAAGGGAACGACTTGTCGTCCCGCATCAGCACGTTGAAGCGGGGCCTCAGCCGCTTGATGAGGTTGGCCTCGAGCAGCAGCGCCTCGATCTCGGTGCGAGTGACGACGAATTCCATCGTCGCCGTCTCGCGCACCATGCGGCCGATGCGGGCGGTGTGGAAGCGCCCGTGCGCATAGTTGGTGACGCGCTTCTTCAGGCTGCGCGCCTTGCCGACATAGAGCACGTCGCCGGCGGCATTCATCATTCGGTAGACGCCCGGCTGGTTGGGCAGCCGCTTGACCAAGGTCTGGATCACCTCGGCACCGACCATGCCGTCGGCGTCGCCGGCATGCGGCGTCCAGTCGATCGCGGTGAAAGCAACGTCGGGACCGGCGACAACCGCCTCCGGCTCGACGATCTCCTCCGACGCCTCGTCCTCGATATCGAGATCGGGCGGCAAATCATCGCCGGCGCCGATGGGGCTGTGTTTTTGGGCAGGACTCATTCCACCATGCCTGTCACATCGGGCGTCTGCCATGCAAGATGC
>NZ_RZSF01000594.1:0-1879 GCF_004023325.1 Mesorhizobium sp. M1A.F.Ca.ET.072.01.1.1
GCAGGGATGATCGGCGGCCGAGACATAGAGGTGGCTGATGCGGACAGAGCCGCGCCCCATCTGCCAGTCGGGAGCAAGCAGCGTCGATGCGGCCTCCGTCGCGCCGGAGGTGAACACGACGTGCTCGGGCCTGGCATTGACCAGTCTTGCCACGTCACGCCTGGCATCCTCGATCAGCCGCCGCGCCGCGCGGCCCTCGCTGTGAACCGACGACGGATTGGCGGCATCGAGCGCCGCGACCATAGCCGACCGCGCCTCTGCAATGAGAGGTGCGCTGGCGTTGTAGTCGAGATAGGCGCGAGTTGCGGCCATTTTCCTTCAGTCGATCCTGTCAGCAGCCATTCCGCGAGGACAGCGCGTTATTTCCTTGAAATTGCAAGGCGAGCCGTCCTATTTACCCGGCTTGCGGCGCGGGCGGCCGAGAAAATGCGTTCTCGGCACCCAGTTTTGAACAATTCTAAACTAGCTTCTAGGAAGACGCTTGCCCGGCGTCAAGGCCACAGAATGGGCCAAAGGAAGAGTCCGGGCTCGCGCCTTCGTATGCCACGTGGAGTATTTTATGCCTGAGGTCATTTTCGCCGGTCCGGCTGGTCGCCTGGAGGGCCGTTACCAGCCTTCCAAGGAAAAGAGCGCGCCGATCGCCATTGTGCTGCATCCGCACCCGCAATTCGGCGGCACGATGAACAACAAGATCGTCTACGACCTCTTCTACATGTTCCAGAAGCGCGATTTCACCACGCTTCGCTTCAATTTCCGCGGCATTGGCCGCAGCCAGGGCGAGTTCGACCACGGTACCGGCGAATTGTCGGACGCGGCCGCTGCGCTCGACTGGGTGCAGTCGCTGCATCCGGATTCCAAGAGCTGCTGGGTCGCGGGCTATTCCTTCGGCTCATGGATCGGCATGCAGCTGCTCATGCGCCGGCCCGAGATCGAGGGCTTCATCTCGGTCGCCCCGCAGCCCAACACCTACGATTTTTCGTTCCTGGCACCCTGCCCGTCGTCCGGCCTCATCATCCATGGCGATGCCGATAAGGTGGCGCCGCCCAAGGACGTGCAGACGCTGGTCGACAAGCTGCACACGCAAAAGGGCATAACCATCACGCAGAAGACTATCTCCGGCGCCAACCATTTCTTCGCCAACCACGCCGAACTGCTGATCGACGAATGCGCCGATTACCTCGACCGGCGTCTGGCCGGCGAGCTCGCCGATCCACGGCCGAAGCGGCTGAGGTAGATTTCGGGCAATCCTTAGACCAAATAGCTCTACGGGCGGTCAGCTGACAATTGCTCGCGGCTCCGCCTCGCCAGCGATGTTTTACCCTTGGATCCGCTGGAAGACAGCAGCCGGAACGTGCGCTTGGGCACGGGTCTGGTCGACGACGGCCGCCGGAAGATGAAACCGAGCCGCGCGAAGACCAACCCTGCGGCGATCGCAAAGGCTAGGCCGAGCCCAAAGCCGGCCACTGTGTCGCTCGGATAATGCGCGCCGACGAAGACGCGCGTCGAAGCGATCAAGGCCGTGAGCGCAAGCGCAATGTGCCAGCGCCTTGGAAACAGCAGCAAGAGGACGCCGAACACCGCCCCCATCGTCGTGGCATGGCCGGACGGAAAGCCGGCGAAGCGCGCATCCATGGCGAAGGGATGCAGCGACAGCACCCCGTAATCGTTGAAATAGAGCGGCCGGGCCCGGCCGATGCCGTATTTCAGTAAGTTGACGGCCAACCCGGAAAGACCAACCGCGCAAAGCACCAGGAAAGCGAAGCAGGTCCAATTGTAGACGAGCAGACGCGACGACCTGGAAAGCCGTCGCCAGTCCGTCAGGTTGGCGGCGACGAGGCAGAGAGCGGCGGGGGTGAGATAACAGCCGCCCAGGCCGGAA
>NZ_RZSF01000595.1:0-1877 GCF_004023325.1 Mesorhizobium sp. M1A.F.Ca.ET.072.01.1.1
GAGCGTATAGTTGCCGTCAGCCGGTGCCGTATTTCGTTTCCTAGCCCCCGCCGGCTATCCCCGGCTCTGTCCGCCTGCTTTGTGACCACGGACGCGTTCCTTGCTGCTCCAAGTCCTCCGAGTTTTGTAAGTTGTCATGCTCTTTCGCTGCGCGATCGAGATGATCGCCAACGGTATAGCCGGTGGATTGAATGCGGTAGAGTCACGAACGTTCTGGTCTAAATCTCGGGCCTTGCATCAAAGGGGAGATGGTTCCAGGCCGAGACCTGTGGCCCGCGCCGGCGATCGCGCCTGCAGCGAACCGAGTCTGAGATAGATGGCAGGCACGACGAAGAGGTTCAGAAGCGTTGACGTGATCAGCCCGCCCAGAATGATGATGGCCATCGGATGTTCGATTTCCTGCCCGGGAATGTTGCCGGTAACAACCAGTGGAACGAGCGCAAGGCCGGTCGCCAGCGTCGTCATGAGAATGGGCGAAAGGCGTTCACGCGCGCCGCGCAGGACAAGCTCCGGTCCGAAGGGCTCGCCCTCCTCGCGCTCCAGATGCAGGAAATGGTGGATCAGAAGCACCCCGTTGCGGGCCGCGATGCCCAACACCGTCAGGAACCCCACGAGGCCGCCTAGCGAGATGATGCCGTCGCCCAGATACGCGGCGATGACCCCGCCGACCATAGCGGCCGGCAGTGACAGGAAAACCAGGGCAGCGAGCCTCCAGCTTCTCAAGGAGGCCTGCAGTAGCATGAAGATTACGACCGCGGCGACGACAGAGGCATAGACGAGCCTGTTTTGCGCAGCGTTGCGTTCCGCCGCCTCGCCCAGCAGCTGGGCATGATAGCCGAGCGGAAACTCGATCTTGGCCAGGCGCTGCTCAACCTCATGGACGACGGAGCCCAGGTCGCGGTCGCGCACATTTGCACGCACGTCATGGCGGCGCGAGGCGTTCTCGCGTTTGATGGTGCTGGCCACCGGGGCAATCTTGACTTCGGCAACGTCGCCGAGCCGGACCTGACCGCCGTCGGGAGTATCCAGGAGAACGTTCTGCACGTCGTCGAGGCCGCGCCGCGATTTGGGCGTCGACCATACCATGACGTCATACACCTTTCCGATGCGATGAACGTCGCTCACCTCGTGACCGGCGAAGATCACGGCAGCAGCGCGACGAACATCGCCGGGCTTGAGACCTCTGGAAGCCGCCTTGGCGACATCCACGGTGACCTGAATTTGCGGTACCGTCTTCTGCGGCTCCTCGTGTAGGTCGATCAGGCCCTCGATGCCGACCAGGGCGTCGCGGACCCTCACCGCCTGCTCGCGCAACGCCGCCGCGTCAGGCCCGAAAATCCGAACCACTATCGACTCGCTCGATCCGGTGAGCACTTCCTTCACGCGTTCGCGAAGGTAGGTCTGGACGTCGCGATAGATACCGGGATAGCCGTCGACCGTGTCCTGAACGGCTTTCAGGGTCTTGTCATAGTCGACCTTTGGATCGACGCTGATCCAGTTCTCCGTGAAGTCGATGCCCACCACCTCGTCGGCCACCAGCGCCCGGCCGATGTGAGCGCCGAAGTTGCGCACTCCGGGAATGGATCTCAGTTCTTTGCTGGCAGCTACCGTCATCCGATACATCTCGGCGTGCGATGTCCCGGGCGGCGTCAGCCAGTGCATGAGGAAGTCACGTTCCTTGAAGGAGGGCAGGAGCGAGGTTCCGAGCAGCGGCCAAACGCCTAATCCCGCGACCACGACGACCGCGGTGATCCCAAACGTCGCGCGAGGAGCAGCGATGATCCTCGACAGCATGGCGGCATAGCCTCGCTGCAACCACCCGACCAGCGGCGAGACGCGCTCGATCGGCGCTCCTTGAAGCAGGATAAGGCAGAGTG
>NZ_RZSF01000596.1:0-1876 GCF_004023325.1 Mesorhizobium sp. M1A.F.Ca.ET.072.01.1.1
AGATCCAGAACGTGCTGACCGGCGAGATCGAGACGGCGATCATCTTCGCGCTGCCGACCGTCGGGCCGGCGATCGTGGGCTCGATGGCGGTGGGCGATGTCTATGTGACCGCAACCTTCATGATGGTTCTGTCGGCGACGCTGATCGTCGGCAACATCATCGCCGACATGCTGCTGGTCCTGCTCGACCCCCGCGTGCGCCAGTTCGGGGAGCACTAGATGCTGGCCCGCGATCCCTCACCCCCGCCACCCGCCGAAGGAGCCGCGATTTCGGCCGAGCGTGGCAACGAGAGCTACATCGCGCTTGTCTGGCGCCGGCTGAAGCGCTCCTGGACCGGCATGGCCGGGCTATGCCTGGTCGTGCTGCTGCTTCTCATGACCCTGTTCGCGGAATTCCTCGCGCCTCTTGACCCGAAAGCGACCGATATCGCCTTCGCGCCGCCGCAGATGGCTAGCTTTCACGACAAGGACGGCAACTTCGTCGCGCGGCCAAGAATTTACGCGCTGGCCGAATCGACCGACCTCGACCCGGTGACCTTCCAGCCGATCGTCGGCCCCGATTACGATCATCCACGACTGCTCGGCTTCTTCGTCGAGGGCGCGCCCTACAAACTCTTCGGCCTCATCCCGGCGAACCGGCATTTCTTCGGCTCGATGGACGGCCAGCCGGTGCATTTCCTCGGCACCGACAAGTTCGGCCGTGATGTGCTGTCGCGCGCCATCCATGGTTCGCGCGTCTCACTGATGATCGCGCTGACGGTGGTCTTCATAATCACCGTGATCGGCGCCAGTGTCGGCATGGTGTCCGGCTATTTCGGCGGCCGGTTCGATGTCTGGATGCAGCGCTTCGTCGAACTGGTGCTCGCCTTCCCGCAACTGCCGCTTTACCTGGCGCTGACGACGCTGATCCCGGTCACCGCGCCGACCAATGTCTTTCTCGCCTTCGTTATCATCGTCATGTCGGCGCTTGGCTGGGCGCAGATGTCGCGCGAAGTACGCGGCAAGACGCTGGCGCTGGCGCGCATCGACTATGTGCGCGCGGCCATGGCGGTGGGCGCCACCGATCGGCGGATCATCATCCAGCACATCTTTCCCAATGTGATGAGCCACGTGATCGTCGCCGTGACGCTGGCGATCCCGACGGTGGTGCTTCTGGAATCCTTCCTCGGCTTCCTCGGCTTCGCGGTGAAGCCGCCGCTGATCTCGTGGGGCCTGATGCTGCAGGACACCGCGACCTATTCGGTCATCGGCACCTATCCGTGGATTCTGTCGCCAGTCGGCTTCGTGCTGATCACGGTCTTTGCCTTCAACGCGCTGGGCGACGGCCTGCGCGATGCCGTCGATCCCTATTGAGGTGGCAGAAATGACGACGACCGCGCTTGCCCAATCCTTCGCACCCGCCGTCCGGCTCGACCATGACGGACGCCACGACCAGCCGGTCATCGACGCCCGCAACATCGAAGTCGCGTTCAAGGTCGAGCACGGCATCGTCGAGGCGGTTAAGGACGTATCGTTCCAGCTCTATCGCGGCGAGACGATCGCGATCGTCGGCGAATCCGGCTCCGGCAAATCGGTGACGGCGCGCACCGTCATGGGACTCTTGTCGCGGCGGGCAACGGTATCGCCGAGGTCAAGCGTCGACTATCTCGGACAGAACATCCTGAAATTCGCCGAGAGCGCCCGGCGCAAGCTGCGCGGCAATCGCATCTCGATGATCTTCCAGGAGCCGATGAGCTCGCTCAACCCGATCTATTCGGTCGGCAGCCAGATCGTCGAAGCGATCAGGGTGCACCTGATCGCTTCGACGATCTGGCTGCCGACCGAATAGATCGGGTTGAGCGAGCTCATCGGCTCCTGGAAGATCATCGAGATGCGAT
>NZ_RZSF01000597.1:0-1805 GCF_004023325.1 Mesorhizobium sp. M1A.F.Ca.ET.072.01.1.1
ATCTTGGCCGACACGCCGTAGACACGCGCCGCATGGGCTTTGGAGAAAGCGCCTTCTATCACCGACAGCGCCATCTCCTCTCGACGCAGCGGTGTGAGACGGGCATTCTTATGGATGTTCATTCGGATCCTCCGATGGATGCTGAAGCGTGGTAACTCCAGTCTCCTCGGTCCGGTCCGAATGGACAACCTCCCGAAAGCTCACAGCTAGCTCTCCGGCGCTTAGAAAGCCCTCGCAGTAGGTCAGCTTCGTCGGTGGTGCCGTCATCAAAAGCTTGGAAGACTTCCCTAGCCAGATATTCCCGCTGTTCGCGATCCTTCCTGGCTAGGCGTCGCTCGTCGCACAACCGGTTAAACACCCGCTGGAGCATATCCAGATCAGCGGGCCCGTAGACGCCACTGCAACGCGACAATGACATGATCGTCGCCCTCGGCGAGGCATCAGCCATTATCTCATAGAACGGTCCTTTGTGGAACGGATTCAGGCCTCAGTGGTTAAGCGAAGGAGCGGTCGGTTCCTTCAGGAATGTAGCCGTCTCAGTGGCAACCTAAAAAGCCCGTCGCTTACGCTCATGAGCTGTGGCGGGCTTTTCATTAGCTACCACTAAAAACGTGGATGCCTACCACTGAACGATGGCGCATAATGCATCTCTGCCCCGCCGTGGTTTGGCACGGGGTAAGAGCCCGGCCTGTCTGCCCAAGGTCCCCTCGAACTGCTCGGCAGGCCGGGACCTCATGTCTAGGCTGCATCGTGCAACCCCGCCGACATGCCCCCGACCATGCGGATGTCATCGGCAAGTGCCATTGATCCTACGGCATCACGGGCGAGGCGTTCCGCCTGTCGCGGTCCAGCCCCTCGGGAGGCTAGAAGCAAGAGCCCGCTCGCCTGACGGGTCGAACGGGCTCCTGGGGGAGCGCCCCAGCGCGGCGGTGAGCTCCGTGCCGGAGCACAGCCGCGGGACTGAATCGGGACACTGGTAGGACTGTTCCTTTCCGCAGTCACTCGCGCGTAAAGGCGCGAGAGGTTCCCACAACATTTGTTATTTTTGCGGGGCCAAACCAATGACATGTTGAGCCAGGGCCGATCGCAACGCAGTTTGCTGACTCTATTGCCCCCCGTCCTCCGACGACCGTCCGACACACCCTGGTCCCCCGCCACGCTCGGCGGTCGTCTTCTTCTTCTTCCAGAGTAGTACCCGAGTTTCTTGCCAGGAGTGCTGGACATCTGTTTTGGTCTCAACCCGCCAAGCCGCCCCACGGTGCTGCATCGCTTCGCTCAAAAGGCGAAACACGCTGTGACCTCCTCATATATCTCTTTGGGCGCGATGCCCTGACGCCCCGCAGAAGCAGAGAGTTCAACGACAAGATCGGCAATGGCCCCTGGGTCGTCGGTGCTCACGTTTGGCAGATGGTTTGCCATCCATCGGTCCAGAAATTCGAAAGCGCGCGCGCTCATGCGGTGGAAAAGCCGGCTGCGATCTTCCTTGTTCGGCAGCATCACATGCAAGAGCCCGCTCGTGAGGACGAGCGGGGCTCCGGGGTCTCGCGCAACCCATCGGCCCGCCTCGGGATGAATCGCGCCGCGAAACCAAACCTACCGACGTGCGGAAGGTTCCCGATGCGACCGAAGCCGGAGCAACTGACGCTTTGGTCCCAACGCTGAAACTAAATCCTCGCCATAGCATTGGATGGAGCCGGCGAGGAAATGCGTCACCTTCCTCGTCGGCAGCCGCTAGATCGATGCCCGCCATCCCGTTGCCTGGGGTGACGGGCATCGTCTTTTGACCCGCGCTCTTCGGGTCGCCG
>NZ_RZSF01000598.1:0-1803 GCF_004023325.1 Mesorhizobium sp. M1A.F.Ca.ET.072.01.1.1
GATGCCCTGGATCGGCAGCACGTCGATGTTGGGAATGTTGGTCGCCGCCAGCTTGAAGTTCTGGTCAAGCTCGGCGCCGCCGATCACCAGGGCGTTGGTGAGCCCAAGCGTCTCGAGGCTCGCCACCAGCGCCTTGGTCTTGGCTTCGGCGAGCTTCAGCTCGTCGACGATGATCAGCGAAGCGCTCTTGGCCTTGGCCGAGAGAGCGTGCTTCAAGCCCAGCGCGCGCACCTTCTTCGGCAGCTCGTGCTCATGGCTGCGCACGACCGGGCCGTGCGCCTTGCCACCGCCGCGGAACTGCGGAGCGCGAGCCGAATGGTGACGGGCGCGGCCCGTACCCTTCTGCTTGTACATCTTGGCGCCGGTGCGCGCGATCTCGGCGCGGCCCTTGGCCTTGTGCGTGCCCTGCTGCTTCTTGGCCAGCTGCCAGCGCACGACGCGCTGCAGGATGTCCTCACGCGGGTCAAGGCCGAAGATCTCCTCGGAGAGCTTTACCTTGCCAGCGTCCTTGCCGCCGAGGGTTGTAATCTTGAGGTCCATTATTCCGCTCCCTCATTGGCCGGGGCATCGTTCTTGGCGGCAGCGGCACGGATCGCGGCTGGCTTCGGCGCGTTGGCCGGCAGCGCAACCTTGGCCGCGTCACGGACCAGGATCCAGGCGCCCTTCACTCCCGGGACGGCGCCGCGGATCAGGATCAGGCCGCGGTCGGCATCGGTCGAGACGACCTCGACATTCTGGGTGGTGACGCGGACGTCGCCCATGTGGCCGGCCATCTTCTTGCCCTTGAACACCTTACCGGGGTCCTGGCGCTGACCGGTCGAGCCGTGCGTGCGGTGCGAGACCGAGTTACCGTGCGTGGCGCGGCCGCCACCCATGTTGTGCCGCTTGATCACGCCCTGGAAACCCTTGCCGGTCGAGGTGCCCGTCACGTCGACCTTCTGGCCGGCGACGAAGTGCTCGACGGTGAGCTCGGCGCCGACGTCGATCATGTTGTCGGCGGAGACGCGGAACTCGGCGAGCTTCGCCTTTGGCTCGACGGAGGCGGCAGCGAAATGGCCGCGCATCGCCTTCGACGTGTTCTTCACCTTGGCAAGGCCAACGCCGAGCTGGACGGCGGTGTAGCCGTTCTTCTCCTGCGTGCGCTGCGCCACGACCTGGCAGTTCTCCATCTGGAGAACGGTGACGGGAACGTGTTCCCCGGCATCGTTATAGATGCGGGTCATTCCCACCTTCTTTGCAATCACACCTGAACGCATCGGTTCAATTCCTTTAGAGTTCCCTGTCGGGGCTGACGCCCCTCCACGCCTCTTGCTTCCTTCAGAGTTCCGGGTCGCCCCGCCCTCTTGTTCCTTAGAGCTTGATCTCGACGTCGACACCGGCGGCCAGATCGAGCTTCATCAGAGCATCGACCGTCTGCGGGGTCGGATCGACGATGTCGAGCAGTCGCTTGTGGGTGCGCATCTCGAACTGCTCGCGGCTCTTCTTGTCGACGTGAGGCGACCGGTTGACCGTGAACTTTTCGATCCGCGTCGGCAGCGGAATGGGGCCGCGGACGTTGGCGCCGGTGCGCTTGGCGGTCGACACGATTTCGCGCGTCGAGGCGTCGAGCACCCGGTGGTCAAACGCCTTAAGGCGGATGCGGATATTCTGTCCGTTCATGCGTCAATTCCTTGTTCTGGCGCGGCGCGGGCAGCCCCGCGCCCGCGACAGATCCGTTTCGTCCAGTTATTCTTTGATGGTGACGACGATGCCGGCACCGACGGTGCGGCCGCCTTCACGGATGGCGAAGCGCAGCTTCTCTTC
>NZ_RZSF01000599.1:0-1794 GCF_004023325.1 Mesorhizobium sp. M1A.F.Ca.ET.072.01.1.1
GTCGACCACCGTGCGCACCGGCCTGCCGTTGACGAGGATTCGCGCCTCGAAATGGCCATTGCCGGCCTTGTCGAGCGTCACGGTGGCACGGCCACTATCGACGCCAAGCGCCAAGGGGCTTCCCGGAACAAGGCCGGCGGTGACGCGGCTGACAACATCTTGCAACTCGTAGCGGTACTGGTAGCCGGCGATCAGCGCCAGCACGATTGCCGCCCAGACGCCGAAGTTGCGCGCCATGTCACCGAGCGGCCGGCCAGAGCGAATAAGGCTGGCGCCGATTACCGCCACCAGGACTCCAACCCAGATCAGCCTGCTGAAATCGTTGTTCTCGATGCCGAAGGTGCGGCCGGCGGAATCATTCATCATCAGCAGGATCAAGCCGGCGCCGATCACCAGCATGACGACCCAGAACAGGCGATTCATGGCCAGCCCTTTCTCACAGCCAGCTCTTTCACAGCACGCCGCGCTCGCGCGCCATGCGGGCGCGCCGCGTCTCGCGGCGGGGCCGGCGTTCGACCGTCTCCAGCCGCGCCGGCAACTCGGCCATGACTGCACGCCGGACTTCCGGCGTCATCGCGATCCACCCGGCGATCTCATCGCGCGTGCGGCCGCAACCGAAACAGAAGCCGGTTTTCATGTCGATGGAACAGACGAGTATGCAGGGAGACTCGATGGCGGTCATGCTGTTCTCTTGCCTTCACTCCACATGGTGCAACCGCAACGCCAATGCAAGCCCTTCGCGATGCGCCGTCGACCGGCGCTTTCGCGGCATTGCCGGGCGGTTGTGCCAGGCAGTGAAGGCGGCTATGCCGCTGGCTGTTCCTGCAAAGAGACCGCATTCGACATGACCGCAAAGCCTTTCGATGATTTCCGCACTCTGCTGGCAACGCTGCCGCCGGCGCACGCCGCCGCCGAAACCCGCGTCCGCACTCTGTTTGCCAAGGCCGACAAGCCGAAAGCTTCGCTCGGCCGGATCGAAGATGTCGCGGCATGGCTCGCCGCCTGGAGCGGGCGTGCGCCGCCGGCCGTCAATCGTCCGCTTGTGGCGATCTTTGCCGGCAATCACGGTGCCGTTCGGCATGCCATCTCGCCGCGGCCGGTTTCGGCGACCGCCAATGCCGTCGAACTCTGCGCCGCCGGAGGTGCAGCGATCAATCAGATCTGCATCGCCAACGATCTCGGCCTGAAGGTCTTCGACCTGGCGCTGGATATTCCGACCGGGGACATCACCGAAGAAGCGGCCCTCGATGAGCGCGGCTGCGCCGCCACCATGGCCTTCGGCATGGAAGCGGTCGCGGGCGGCGCCGATCTTCTTTGCCTTGGCGATCTGGGCGTCGGCAATTCAACCATCGCGGCCGCGCTCAGCGCTGCCCT
Source organism: Mesorhizobium sp. M1A.F.Ca.ET.072.01.1.1 (assembly GCF_004023325.1). NCBI lineage: Bacteria > Pseudomonadati > Pseudomonadota > Alphaproteobacteria > Hyphomicrobiales > Phyllobacteriaceae > Mesorhizobium > Mesorhizobium sp. M1A.F.Ca.ET.072.01.1.1. The sequence continues at coordinate 1,375 of NZ_RZSF01000599.1, forward strand.
CTTCGGCGGCAAGGGGTCCGACTGGGTTGGACCTGGATCGGGGGCGGACACGGCGATGATGGCGCGCAAGGCCGAAGCGGTCGACCGGGCGCTTGCTTTCCACGGCGCCGGTCTCGACGATCCGCTCGAAACGTTGCGCCGCGTCGGCGGGCGCGAGTTCGCGGCAATCTGCGGCGCCATTCTCGCAGCCCGCATGCAGAAGATTCCTGTGCTGCTCGACGGGTTCGTGGCGACGGCTGCCGCCGCGGTTCTGCACAAAGCCTATCCTTCCGCGATCGACCACTGCCTGCTCGCCAGCCTGTCGCCGGAGCCGGGCCAAGCCAAAGTCGCCGAACGGCTTGGGCTCGAGCCACTGCTCGATCTTGCTGTCAGTCACGGCGAAGGAGTTGGGGCTGGACTTGCCGCCGGTCTCGTCAAGGC
>NZ_RZSF01000059.1:0-27065 GCF_004023325.1 Mesorhizobium sp. M1A.F.Ca.ET.072.01.1.1
CAAGGGAAGTTACGTCTGGCTGACCGACAATTTCGGCTTCTTCAAGACCAAGGACAAGGACAAACAGGCCGGCCAGCTCGCCATGGCGTCGGCGATACTGGACAAACATTTCCAGGAGGCCTTCAACATCAAGAAGGGCTCGATCCCTTCGCGGATCGACGTTTCCATGGACAAGTTCGATTTCTGCGGCAAGGCCGCCTTTGCGGATCGGGCCGAAGCCCAAAAGAGCCAGAAATCGCTGCCGTCGCTCGCACACAATGCCGCGGCCGGCGCAACGAAAACGGGCGTCTTCACCGACGTCGTCTCAACTTTCTTCGAGACGCCCAGCGTGACCTCGCAACAGGCCATCGACCAACTCGTAACCGGCCTTAAATCCGCGCAGTAGCGGACCAGATCGAGGTCAGGCGACGATCGCGGCCGCCTCAACCAAGCTGCGATCGTCGGCCTTCGCGAGACGAAAGGATTCCTGGTGTCAACGACTTTCCCGGTCCAGCAAACCGCGAAGCGCGGGCAATGGCGTGAGGGCTCCGGCGCCAAGCTCTGGCTTGCCCGCAACGCATCTCAACTGGCGTTGGCTCCATCGGTCGCTATCATCCTTCTGGCGGTCTACGGCTTCATGGTGTGGACGGGGGTGGTATCGTTCACAGCATCCAAGATGCTGCCATCCTATGAATTTGTCGGCTTCGACCAATACTGGCGCCTCTGGAGCAATCCGATATGGCGGATCGCGGTCGACAATATTTTCATTTTCGCGATCCTGTTTATCGCGATCGCGTCGATCATCGGAATGGCGCTGGCGATCCTGGTCGATCAGAAGATCCGCGCCGAGGGCCTCTTCCGAACGATATATCTCTACCCGATGGCGCTGTCGTTCATCGTGACAGGAACCGCCTGGAAGTGGATCCTCAATCCGGGCCTCGGCATTGAGCGAATGGTGCGGCTATGGGGCTGGGACAGCTTCCGGTTCGACTGGTTGGTGGACCCTCGGTTTGCAATCTACACGCTCGTCATTGCAGGGGTCTGGCAGTCATCCGGATTCGTTATGGCGCTGTTCCTGGCGGCGCTCCGAGGAATTGACGAGGATATCACCAAGGCCGCGAGGCTTGATGGGGCCGGCAGCTTTCAAATCTACCGGCGCATCATCATCCCGCAACTCGGGCCAGCCTTCTTGACTGTGTTCGTCATCCTGACGCAGCAGGCAGTGAAAAGCTTCGACTTGGTGGTGGCGCTGACCGCCGGCGGCCCTGGAAACAGCACACATCTTCCTGCGACGTTCATGTACATGCAGACATTTGGTCGAGACCAGATGGCAGTGGGCGCCGCCAGCGCAATGATGATTTTCATGACAGTTACCGCGGTCGTGGCACCATACCTTTATTCCGACGTGAGGAAACAACGCGATGACGCATGACAGCATCGTTCTCGAAAGGGGAGGGCGCTATCATCTCAGGCGCGTATTCATCTATTGCTGCCTGATGTTCATCGCGGCTGTCTATCTGCTGCCGCTCGTTGTCGTGGTATTTACGTCTCTCAAGAACATCGACGAGATACGCAACGGCTCCTTGCTTTCGCTGCCGAAGGCGCCGACCCTGGAGGCCTGGCAGGAAGCCTGGTCCGCCGCCTGCATTGGCCTTCAATGTTCAGGTTTGAAGGGCTTCTTTCTCAATTCAATGATCCTGATCGTCCCCGCTGTCGGGTTGTCAACCGCTATCGGAGCCATAAACGGTTTTGCGCTCACGCATTGGAGGTTTCGCGGGTCCAACGTTATATTCGCCTTGCTCCTTTTTGGCGTATTCATCCCATTTCAGATCATCCTCATTCCAATGGCTCGTTCGCTCGGCGCGGTTGGCCTGGCGAACACTATGCCCGGTCTCATATTGGTTCACGTGGTATATGGGATCCCTTTCACAACGCTTTTCTTCAGGAATTATTTCGTCTCTTTGCCTTCGGAATTGGTCAAGGCCGCAAAGGTAGATGGCGCGGGTTTTTATCAAACCTTCTTTAGGGTCATCCTGCCCATTTCAATCCCTTGTATCGTCGTTGCGGTAATCTGGCAGTTCACCAATATCTGGAATGACTTCCTTTTTGGCACGACATTTACATCCGGCGACAACGTTCCGGTCACCGTAGCTCTGAACAATATTGTCAACACGACCACCGGTGTGAAACGCTACAACGTCGACATGGCGGCAGTCGTGCTGACCGCGCTGCCGACGATTGCCATCTACGTTCTCGCTGGGAAGTACTTCCTTCGCGGCCTAATGGCCGGTTCCGTGAAGGGATAGGGAGACCCGGCAAGTTTTTGGGTTCCTGGCTCCTGGCGCGTCAGTAACGGCGCCCAGGCGGCTCAATAGATCTGCGCGCCAGACGGATGACCAACACATGGACGCTCCTACCACTTTGCAATTGCCATTTGGCTTCGCACTCGAGGCGCATTGGGAATATCACGCCTGGCTGATGTTCACGATCTGGATCGTTCTGGTGCCCGGCATTGTTCTCCTCACCCGGTACGGCAAACCGCCGCCCTCTCGCGAAGGCATACCGAAGGGAAGCCCTAGACTTGGTCGCAAGCTCTATTGGTTTACCGTTCATCGCCTGGGACTTTCCTTGCTTGCCTTCAGTAGCCTTTGCGGAGGGTCGATCGCCTTGCTGGTGAACGGAGGCTTGAGTGCCACGATCCACGCAGTATTTGGCATTGCAACCGTAGTCCTCGGCATTCTCCAGCTTGTGAGCGCGCGCCTTCGCGGGACCCATGGCGGCCCCGATGCATTCACCCAGAGCGCCACGAACGCCACCGTCGGTCGGGGCGACCATTATGACATGAGCCCGCAACGCCGATGGTTCGAGGCCTACCATAAGATTGTCGGGTACTTCACCGTGGCCCTGGCGCTGGGCGCGGTCGTGACCGGCCTGTCTCAGTACTGGATCTCGAGTCTAGCTATCGGCCTCGGCCTCGCCCTTACCATATGGGTGGTGACTATGATCGTCCTAGAGGCCAGGGGATTCCACCACGACACATATCTCTCGAATTTCGGCACCGGAGCTCGTCACCCGTTCAACAAGCTTCGGATCGATCAGATGAATGGTGACTAAGACCAGGGACCGCTGTGGGAGCATCGGCCGTTGGCTGTCGCCACAGTCAGAAAGGCGGCGGGCTGCGGAGGGAGGATCGCAGCCCGCCAAGCCGGCCTCGGGAGGAAGAGGCCGCCTTAGGTCTAGCGTCCTGCCTTCTTGCGCCAGACGTCATATTTTTCTTGGTTTTCCGGTTTGGTGCAGGGGTAGAGCCCGATGATCGACGCGCCACCACGGACCTCCTCCAGGACGAAATCCTCGAAGCTTTCCATCCCGGTGCATTCCTCTGCAATCTCGTCGGCGAGGTGAGCCGGGACCACCATCACGCCGTCCTTGTCCCCGACGAGGATATCGCCAGGGAAGATCGGCGCATCCCCGCACGAAATGGGCACGTTGATGTCCAGTGCTTCATGATGTGTCAGGTTGGTTGGCGCGGACGGCCTGGCGTAGTAGGCGGGCATGTCCAGCGCGCCTATGCCTTCAGCATCGCGGAAGCCGCCATCCGAGACCACGCCCGCCGCGCCGCGCAACGCCAGCCTCGTGATCAAAATAGAACCCGCGGTCGCAGCCCTGGCGTCCTTGCGCGCGTCCATCACGAGGACATGGCCGGGTGGGCAAGTCTCCATCGCCACGCGCTGCGGATGTTCCGGATTCCGAAAAACGGTGATCGGATTGCGATCTTCGCGCGCGGGAATGTAGCGCAGTGTGAATGCCGGGCCGACCATGTTGTCCTGTTTGGGCGCAACTGGAACGACGCCCTGAATGAACTGGTTGCGGAGCCCTCGCTTGTAGAGCGCCGTGGCGATCGACGCTGTGGATATCTTCTTCAGCTTCGCTCGCGTTTCGTCAGATAAGTTATGTTCGCTCATGCTTTCCTCGGGTTCACTGGGTTAGACCGTTTTGGCGATCGGCGGCGACGCTGCCGGCATCGCGCTCGGCGGCGGGGCCATAGCCGCCCCCACCGGGCGTTTCGACGACAAGCCTGTCGCCCGCGGGTACCAGCTGCTTGCCTTTGCCCTTGAGGGACCTGCCAGACTTCAGCGCGACTTTCCCTGGAGCACCGTCTTCGCCGCCGAAGCGGCCGCGTGCGGGGTTATCGATGCGGTCGAGGGCTGCGTAGATGTAGAACGGATGGTCTTCGCGATGACCGATCTCGATGCTTTGACCGAGACCGCCACGAAATTTGCCAGCTCCGCCCGAACCGGCACGCAATTCCTTGCGCCAGAAAATGAGTGGGGTCAGGGTCTCGAGGATCTCGACAGGAACACCAGAAACCCCCGACGGGAAGGCCGTCGCATTTAGCCCATCAAGCCGCGAGCGGGCTCCGGTGCCGCCGGTCTGAACCGACAGCGCCGAGAAGCGTCGCGTCCCTGCGATGCCTTGGGTGAGGCACGCGTCATGCGCGTCTTCAAGGATAAGATTCCACAGAGCTGACGCACCCTCGGCCAAAACGTGCGCGGGAACCAATTGCGCAAGACAGCCATAGACCACGTCGGGAAGCATCTGGCCGGTGACGTGTCGCGACGATACCGGCGCAGGGCGCTGGGCGTTGACGATCGTCGCTTCGGGAGCCGTGACGGTCACGACGGAAAGCGAGCCCGAATTGTTCGGCACCTCAGGGAAGAGCGCGCAGGCGACGGCATAGGTCGAATAGGCCTGGGCATAGCTGATCGGCACGTTAATGCCGCGCGCTGAAAGTCCCGATGTGCCAGTAAAATCCACTGTGATGTGGTCTTCGGCAATCCGGGTCGTTGCCTTCAAGGTGACCGGCCGGTCATAACCGTCGATCACCATCTCGGCCTCGGCAGTGCCTTTCGGAATTGCGGCGATCGCCTTCAGGGCTGCGTCGCGTGAGCGCCTGACAATCTGGTCGCAGAGCGCAGTCAAATCGGTAAGATGAAACTCCTCCAGCATGTCCGCCAGCCGGCTCACTCCGATCTGATTGCAGGCGGCGAGGGACATCAGATCGCCTTCGAGTTCAGCCGGGTAACGCGAATTCGAGCGCGCGAGGGTTATCAGGGTCTGATCGATCTCGCCCGCGGTGATCATCGCAAGCGGGGGGACGTAAAAACCCTCCTCGAAGACATCGCGGCCGTCCGGGCCGAAGCCGATGCCTCCGACGTCCATGAAATGACAAGTCGATGCAAAAAGCCCAACCAGATGGCCTCTATGGAAGGCGGGCGTCACCGCGACGAAGTCATGCAGATGGCCCGTCCCCATCCAAGGGTCGTTTGTGACATAGACGTCACCCTCGCGCATCGTGCCTGTGGGATAGCGGCTCAGGAAGTGCAGCACCGAGGCGGCCATCGTATTGACATGTCCGGGCGTGCCTGTAACCGCCTGCGCGATCATGCGGCCGTCGGGGTGGAAGTAGCCGGCAGAAAGATCGCCCGATTCGCGGACGATCGGGCTGAACGCCGTGCGTCGCAACGCCTGGGCCTGTTCCTCGACGACGGCAATAAGGCGGCTCCACATGATCTGGAACTCGATCTCGCCGATCTGCTGGATTTCAGGGCTGACGGTCATTTGTCGCTCCCTTGCGATCGGACTGTCGGGCCGCTTGTGCGGCAAGATTGGTCAGGACCAGATGGCCGAATGTATTGCATTCGACACAAAAGTCCCTCGGAACGACTGTGTTGGTCTCCCGTTCGGTAATGACGAGCGGGCCAGTAAGGACGATGCCCGGGCCAAGCTCGGAGCGCTCATAGACAGGAGCGTGGACGGTGCTGCCATCGATTTCCGTGAAGGGGGTCTCGCCCGACGGTTCGATCTTCCGACAGCAGCCACTTGAGAGGTCATCTGCGGCGAGCACAGGTTGTTCGGCAGATGCGGTTACCGCCCATGTGAGAACCTCAATCTCGTGATTGGGCAGGAAGCGACCGAAGACCTCTTTGTATCGCCGATCGAATGCCTCCTTGAAAGCCGCGCCGTCGATCCCACCATCTGCCGCGAATGGCAGATCGACCTCAAGCTCGTGGCCCTGCCCGACATAGCGCAGGAACGCTGAGACGTGCGCCTTGACGGGTTGGCCCCCCGCTGCCGGAGCAACCACGGCGCTTGCTTCCTGCTTCATCTGTGCGATGAGGTCGGCAGTGGCGGCATTGTTGACGCGGTCCAGCCGGCTATGGCGGCTCCGCACGACCTCGTAGGCCAAAGGCGCCTCCAGAAAGCCGATGGCAGATCCCACGCCGGCTCCCTTGGGCACGACCACATTGACCAAGGACAATTTTCTTGCCAGTTGCGCTGCGTGCATCGGTGCGGCGCCGCCAAAGGCGATCATTGCGCGGCGCCGCAGGTCCTTGCCGTGCTCGGCGGCATGGACCCGGCTGGCGTTTGACATGTTCTCCTCGACGATTGCGGTGACCGCGGCGGCGGCCTGGACAGGCGTCAACCGCAACTTATTCCCTACCTCGCTTGATAGCGCTTGCTCTGCCAGGTCGCGCCGCAAGACCATGCGGCCGTCCGCGAATTTTCGGGTGTCGATCCGTCCCAAGACGAAATCACCGTCGGTGACAGTCGGCCGACGGCCGCCGATTCCGTAACAAGCTGGCCCCGGCTCCGAAGAGGCACTCTCAGGACCAACCGTGAGGCGCCCCATGCTGTCGACCTGGGCGATCGAGCCGCCCCCCGCGCCGATCTCAACCATTTCGATCACGGGTATCCGGACCGGCAGGCCCGAACCCTTGAGGAACCGCTCGGTCCGATCCACCTCGAAGCTGCGCGATTTCAGTGGCTGGCCATGGTCGATCAGACAGATCTTGGCGGTCGTCCCCCCCATGTCGAATGAGACGATGGCGTCAAGGTCGCATTCCTTTGCGATCTTGGCTGCAAGGATTGCCCCACCGGCCGGGCCGGATTCGACCAAGCGGATCGGGTAATCGGCGGCCTGGTCGACGGTCGTGAGCCCGCCGCCCGAGGTCATAAGCAGGATCGGCGCGTTGAGCCCCTTTTGCGCCAACTCAGCTTTGAGCCGGCCAAGATAACCGGCCATGATTGGACGGATATAGGCATTGGCAACTGTGGTCGAGGTGCGCTCGTACTCACGAATTTCGGGGCACGTCTCGGACGAGATACAAAAATAGACGCCGGGCAGCATAGCCGACAGGATTTCCCGCACGCGCAGTTCATGCGAGGGATTCGCATAGGCATGGATTAACGAGACGGCGATCGATTGAACGCCTTGCTCCTTCAACGAACGCGCAAGTGCGGCGACATGGGTGTCATCGAGCTCGAGCAGGACGCTTCCATCGGAGGCGACCCGCTCTGGAATGGTGAAGCGCAAGCCGCGCCCGACCAACGGCTGTGGCTTCTTGATGAAGATGTCGTACTGGTCATGCCGGCTTTCCGAGCCAATTTCGATGGTGTCGCGGAAGCCTTGCGTGGTGATCAGTGCTGTCTTGGCACCACGGCGTTCGATGATTGCGTTCGTCGCCAATGTCGTGCCGTGGAGGAAGACGTCAAGGTCACCGAATCCAAGCCCCTGCGTTTCCAGCAGGCCCTGCACGCCGTCGATAACGGCGCGTTCGGGCGCTTGATGGGTCGTCAAGATTTTGGTCGAGGCGCGGACGCCGCCGATCTCGATGACGATATCGGTGAAAGTGCCGCCGATGTCGGCAGACGCTCTGTTGACGCGGGAAACCATCACCACTCCATTATCGGCAGGCAGTTTTCATATTTGTAATTTTTCCGATTAGTTGTCAATCAATCTTGCGTGCAGACTGACGCACAGCCTCTCTGGCCGTGACCTGTCGGGCCAGCGCATAGCGATTTTGCTGCCGCTGCAGCAATTGCGAGCCCGTGAAATGCGCGGTCAATCATTTACAGTTCAGCTGATTTTTAGAATATGTGACCAGCGAAGGCTGTTGACAAATATGTAATTTTGTTGCCCGCTTTGCGCAGAGTGTAGGCGCGCTTCGACACCTTCGGTCAGGGCGGGCGCGGACTGGAATGCAGGGATCTGGAATGACTTCTGGTTTTACTCCGCCGAAAGCGGTCAGACAATTTGGAAACTGGATTGACGGCGCGTGGTCGTTCAGCCAAGGCGGGCAGAGTGTGTCGGTCAACCCGGCCAATGGCACGCCGGTTTCGCTGTTGCATGAGGCGGGGGAGGGCTTGGTCGATCAGGCTTGCGTGCGTGCTCACGCTGCCTTCGAGGCCGGATGGCGCCTGTCGAGTGGGGAGCAACGCTCCAACGTGTTGCTGCGAACCGCCACTCTAATTCGCGAAAACGTCGATGAACTGGCCTGGTTCGAGATGGCCGAAAGCGGCAAGCCACACAAGCAGGCGAGGCTCGAGATCGAGCGGTCGGCCATGCTGTGGGAATTTGCCGCCACGCAGGCCCGCTCTCTTACAGGCGACAGTTTTGGCGGCCTGGGTAAGGACTATTTGGCCTTGACACTGCGCGCGCCAGTAGGCGTGGCCGGCATCGTGACGCCCTGGAATTTTCCGTTCTTGATCATCAGTCAGAAGCTGCCGTTCGCCCTTGCAGCCGGCTGTGCGGCTGTCGCGAAGCCATCGGAACTGACTTCCGCCACGACACTGCTCTTGGGTCCTATCCTCAAGCAGGCGGGCCTGCCCGATGGGGTGTGCAACATCGTGACCGGCAGCGGCAGGCTGACCGGGGAGGCTTTGCTTAAGCACCCGCTGGCTCGGATGATCTCCTTCACCGGATCGACGGCGGTGGGCAAACACGCCATGGAAATCGGCGCTCGGATGCTGAAGAAGGTTTCACTCGAGCTAGGCGGCAAGAACGCCCACATCGTCATGAACGATGCCGATCTGGGGGCCGCGCTCGACGCAACCTTGCATGGAGCCTTTCTCAACGCCGGCCAATCGTGCAATCAAGGCGGTCGTATCCTGCTTCAGAACGGCATCGCCAGGGATTTCACGCGCAAGTTCATCGAGGCTGCGCGGTCCATTCCCGTCGGCGACACGCTGCGAGACGACGTGCTCGTGGGTCCGATCATCAGCGAAGCGCAATATCGGAAGATTCTAGGCTACATCGAGATCGGCAAAGCCGAAGGCGCGACCCTTTCCCTTGGCGGCACGTATCGGGAGGAGGCAGGGGGGCGCTACATCGACCCGACCGTTTTCACCGAGGTCGTACCCGGCATGCGGATTGCCCAGGAGGAAATATTCGGTCCAGTCTGCACCATCCAGACTTTCGAGACGCTGGACGAGGCGTTCGCCATCGCCAATGGCACCGACTACGGTTTGTCGGCAGGCATATGGACGGGCGACACAGCCGCGGCGCTGAGGGCGATACGGGAGCTGGAGGCTGGAACCGTTTGGGTCAACACCTATCTCGACGGACCCGCTGAACTACCGTTTGGCGGCCTCGGCGCGAGCGGGATCGGGCGCGAGGTCGGCCGCGTCGGATGCGAAGAGTTCATGGACATCAAAACTGTCCAATTGCGCAGCGGCGGATATCAGCCACGCTGGATCGGCAAAGCCATCTGAGGGGAGGGTGAGGATGGACAAGGAATATGACTTTATCGTTGTTGGCGGCGGCTCGGCCGGCTGCGTCGTGGCTTCACGCCTGAGCGAGGACGCCGGCTCACGCGTGCTTCTTGTCGAGTTCGGCAAGAAGAACGACGGTCCTCTGGTTCGCTGGCCAGCTGGCTACGCCAAACTGCAAGGACCGACGTTTCGCTACGAGTGGGAAACGGTTCCGCAGACGGCTCTCAACAACAGGCGCATGCTTTTCCCGCAGGGCAAGGTTTTGGGGGGCGGCTCCTCGGTCAACTCGATGGTCTACATCCGAGGAAACCGTCGCGACTACGATCAGTGGCGCGACTTGGGCAACGAGGGGTGGGGCTATGATGATCTGTTGCCCTATTTCCGCAAATCCGAGGACAATGAGCGATATCTTGACGACTACCACGGTCAGGGTGGGCCGCTTGGCGTATCCGACCAGCGTTCGCCGATCGACCTGACGCGGGTCTATATCCGCGCTGCGCAACAGGCTGGCTACCCATACAACACCGATTTCAACGGCGCTCAACAACATGGGGTCGGTTATTATCAGGTCACTCAGCGCGCGGCACGCCGCTCCAGTGCTGCGCAGGCCTTTATCTACCCCAATGCGAATCGCAAGAACCTGACCGTGCAAACCGAGGCCCGAGTGCTTCGGGTGTTCGTGGAGAACGGCCGCGCGAGAGGCATCGAGGTCGCAATGAAGGGGCAGACAAGCCGGATCGAGGCCAGGTCCGAGGTCATCCTGTGCGCGGGCGCAATCAATTCTCCGAAAATCCTGCTTCTTTCAGGCGTCGGACCAGCCGCCGAACTCAAGCGCGCTGGCGTGAGGGCGGTTCATGATCTGCCAGGCGTCGGCAAGAATTTGCAGGATCATCTGGACGTCTATTGCTGTGCCAGCCTCAAGGAGCCGGTATCTTATAACGGCCACGACAAGGGCCCTATGGCGGCTTGGCACACCCTGCAATTCCTGGCCTTCGGTACTGGCCCGCTCACGTCAAATGTCTGCGAGGGCGGAGGCTTCGTATCGACTGAAGGGAACGCCGATTGGCCAGACATCCAGATGCACTTCCTGCCCGCCTACGTCATCGATCATGGCCGCGTGCAGGTCAAGGGCCACGGAATGACCCTCAACACCGCCTATCTTCGACCCGAAAGCCGCGGAGAGGTGATGCTGGCGTCCGCCGATCCGGCAGACGAACCGATCATTGATCCGAAATACATGACGCATCAGCGCGATTGGGCGCATACCGTCAACGGGTTCAAGATTGCTCGTGAAATCCTGTCACAGCCCGCTTTCGCCAAGATCTACAAGGCCGAACACTTGCCCGGCGCGCAACGAACGAGCGAGGAGGATTTGCGTGCCTATGTTCGAGAATGGAGCAAGACCGACTTTCATCCTGCAGGGACCTGCAAGATGGGTTCCGACGAAATGGCCGTTGTGGACACCGACCTCAAGGTTCGCGGCATCGAAGGACTACGGGTCATCGATGCCTCAATCATGCCGACGCTGGTCTCAGGCAACACCAATGCGCCATCAATCATGATTGGCGAGCGTGGCGCCGATGCAGTGAAAGGGCGCAAGTTGCCGCGGCAGCGCACGCTCGCTGGACAGATGCAGCAAAAATATCCGGGCCGCACGGCTACCTGACGGCGGCGACAAGCTCGATTTCGACGCTGGAGTTGCGCGGCAGTTCGGCAACGCCAACGGCAGAGCGCGCGTGATTGCCCCGTTCGCCAAGCACCTCACGCAACAAGAGGGTTGCAGCGTCGGCCACGCGGGGTTGGAGATTGAATCCCGGCGCCGACGCGACGAATACTGTGATCTTCAGGATCTGGACGACATTGTCCAGACCGCCGACGGCATGCGCGAGAGAGGCAAGCGCGTTGCGCATCGCAAGGTCAGCCGCGTCCTTTGCCTGTTCGAGCGTGACGTCCGATCCGACCTTGCCCGGGTGGAGATCCTCATTGCCGGTCTTGGGCACATTGCCGCTGACCCAGGCCTGGCGCTCGTGCACCAGAACCGAAGTGTAGCCATACGCGGGCGGTTGGTAGGCCGGAATCTCGTATCCGTTGTAGGTAAAGGCACCTGTCATTGTTGTCGTTCCTCCCAATGGGACGCCGCGGTGCGTCCGGCTTGCGAGCACCGCTGCATATGCAAACAGAGCGAGTTGCCGGACGTTTCCCCGAAATGTCGGACATGTGTCACAAAAATGGCTTGCTGTAAAACAAATTTGCTGCCAGATTACAAATATGTGCAAATCCCGGGCCCCGGCGGAGCGATGAAGCTCAAACTTGCAGACCAGGTCTATGGCGCTCTTCGGCAATTCGTCGAAGGCGGCGAGTGGCCAGAGGGCACGCGGATACCTCCGGAGACCGAGCTTGCGAAGAACCATGGCGTCTCGCGACCCGTCGTCCGGGAGGCTCTGATCAGGCTCAGAATGGAGGGCTTGATCGGATCCCGTAAAGGATCCGGGAACTTTGTGATCGGCAAAAATGGGCTGGACTCCGGTGGCTACAGGCCAATCGAGAACATAGCCGACCTCATCCAGGCGTTTGAATTTCGATTCTCCGTGGAGTGCGATGTGGCTGCTTTCGCGGCGCTGAGGCGGACCGACGAGGAGTTGGAGCAAATTCGCATTGCCTCCGCCGTCGTCAGGAACCAGTCAAACGAGGAGACTTTCGGGGATGCCGATTTCGGGTTCCATCTCACGCTGTCCCGAGCAAGTCGAAACGCAATGTATGAAACCACGCTCAGCATGCTGCGCACGCAGATCGTCTTCGGGATGCGGCTCGTAGGAGAATTCTCTCAACAACAAGCGGCAACCCGGTCCGAGGCGATCTTCGAAGAACATGAGACGATCGTCGAGGCCGTTGAGGCTCGACATGCCGACAAAGCCCAATTGGCAATGGGTCGGCATCTCATGAACTCACGACGCAGGATCCTCGGCTTCGAAATAGCAAGTGATTGGCAACCCACATTGGGCGCCGCACCGTCGATCCGAGGGGGGCAGAATTGAAGCGACTCCTCCGTCCGCCGTGCCTGCGTTCTTGCCGACCGCGATCGCCCGGGCGTGGCGCTCCCTCGATCGCAAATCTGTGCACCCAGCCCGCGTTTCCCAGTGCGATTTCGGTCGCCGCCCGATCCGGCGGCCCTGTGAGAGGTTAGCTTATGTCTTCGTTGTCCATCGATAGCGTCTACAAATATTACGGCCCCAACCTATGCGTCTTGAAAAACATCAACATTGACGTCGCATCCGGCGAATTTCTCGTTCTTCTCGGACCATCGGGTTGCGGCAAGTCGACCTTGCTCCACGCAATCGCCGGCCTTCATAGGATCAACGCCGGCGAAATCCGGCTTGGCGAGCGCATCCTCAACGAAGTCCCCTGTCAGCACCGCGATATCGCGATGGTGTTCCAGTCCTATGCGCTCTATCCCTCGATGACCGTCAGGCAGAACATCGCTTTTCCGCTGGAGATGCGAAAACTGCCGAAACCGGAACGTGACAAGGCGGTTTCCGACGTCGCCAACTTGCTCCAAATCAGCCATTTGCTGGATCGAAAGCCGGGACAGCTGTCTGGCGGGCAGCGGCAGCGGGTAGCAATTGGCCGCGCTTTGGTGCGAGAGCCAAGCCTTTTCCTTTTCGACGAGCCACTATCGAACCTGGATGCTCTCCTCCGTGTTGAAATGCGGACCGAGCTGAAGAAGCTGCACCATCGGATGGGTCGAACCACCGTCTACGTGACACATGACCAGATCGAGGCCATGACGCTGGCAAACCGGATTGCGATCCTGGACAAAGGTGTCGTTCAGCAACTTGGAACCCCGGGCGAAGTCTACAATCGACCTGCCAATCTCTTTGTCGCAACTTTCATCGGCAGCCCGCGCATCAACCTTTTGCAGGCGGTCAGCAAGGGGGGGAGGGTGGTGCTGGAGGGGTCTGGAACAATCCTTCCGGCCCCGCAGGAATTCGCCTCGGCTTTGCGCCAGGATGGCCGCAGGGTCACGGTCGGAATCCGCCCGGAGCACTATGGCCTGGCAGAGGGTAACGCCGCGAGCGAGAAGACCGTCGACATCGAGGCCGACGTCAATCTGATCGAGCCGACGGGATCAGACGATGTCATTTTGTTTCAGCATTCCGGCGTGGAACAGCTGGCCCTGCTGCGGGCAGGGCATGTGAGCCAGAGCGGCAGGGCGCGGCTGCGTGTGGATACGTCACGGATTAGCGTCTTCGACAGCGGTTCCGGCGAGCGCCTTCAATGAGCCTGGATGGAGATATCTGCATGGCAGCCTCCTCGCCTTTCACCATGGTGGCAAATCAAGCGCGGCACGCATGCTGCTGACCGATCCTTCTTTTCCCCTTCCGGCGCCGTCGAGCCCGCATTGACGATAGCAGCCCATACCGTTCGCATAGGCGACCGGCTGACATCCATCCTCGTTCATCAGGAACCCGTGCAATGACAAAGCAAATTCGATGGGGACTTGTCGGCGCAAGCCGCATAGCCGCCGAGTGGATCATCCCCGCGATCAGGGCGACGCCAGGAAACGAAGTGGTTGCCGTCCAGGGCGGCAACGCGGCGCGTGTGAGCGAATATGCGCGGGCCAATGACATCCCGCTTACCTGCGAGTCGCTTGAGGAACTGCTCTCGGCCGGTGTCGATGCGGTCTACATTTCCAACACCAACGAAAAGCATGCCCCGTGCGCCATAGCGGCGCTCAATGCTGGCAAGCATGTGTTGGGTGAGAAGCCGATGGCCATGACCGAACAAGATGCCCGGGAAATGGTTTCGGTGGCAAAAGACAAAGATCTTGTCTTGGCGGTCAACCATCATTTGCGTGGAATGAACAGCCACCGCAAGCTGCGTGAACTTGTCGAAAGTGGCCTGCTCGGCGACCTTGTTGCGGTTCGCGCCATGTTCGGCGTTCTGCTGCCCCAGGACAATCGCGGATGGCGCACCGATAGTGCTTCGGCCGGAGCAGGCGTGTTCTTTGACCTGACCGTTCATGACGCAGATACCCTGCACTTCATATTGGGTCAGAAATTTGTGCGCGTTGCTGCTTTTACTTCCAACAACGGCATCTCTGCCAAAGGGATTGAAGACGGCGTCGCCACGATAGCCCAAACGGCGTCTGGCCTCACAGTCCAGATCACGGAGAGCTTCGCGATCGAGCATGCGAGAACAACCCTTGAATTGCACGGCACCAAGGCTTCTGTTTTTGCCGATGACGTACTGTTGCAGCGGCCCGGCGGCAAGCTGGAGCTTAGCGTGCGAGGCAACCGTCAAGAAATTCCGATCGAGCATGAAAACGCCTACCCCCGTGCCATTTCGGCTTTTGCCGATGCCGTCAGGGGCGTCGGCCGCCCACTGGTCTCCGGCGAGGACGGTCTCGCATCGCTTCGATTTGCACTTGCCGCGCGAACCGCGGCCGCAACAGGTCGAGTGATCGAAATCTGACCGCTTCCCATGTGCGGGTCGCGCCACCGGATCGCGCCGGGAGCATCATCCAAAGGATCCAATCCGAATGACGATTGTTTCAAAGGCCGAATTGAGCTCTGCGCTCGCAGTGCTCCCGCGTGTGCGGCTGGCGCATCTTCCGACCCCCATCGATTACTGCCCCACGCTGACAAAACGGCTTGAACGGCCAAAGATCTGGATCAAGAGGGATGACTGCACCGGTGTCGCCTTTGGCGGCAACAAGGTTCGGCAACATGAATTCATCTTGGGTGACGCGGTTAGTCGCGGGGTCGACGTGGTGATCCAGGGCGCCGCATCTCAATCAAATCAATCGCGCCAACTCGCCGCAGCTGCGGCACGGCTTGGTCTCGACTGTATCCTGATGCCTCGCAAGGACGCACACTACGATCATGTTCAAGGCAATCAGCTTATATCGCGGCTTTTCGGTGCGAAGATCGTGCCCGTGGACGCTACGGCTTCGGTGAAGCAGGCCAAGGAGGATATGGCGGCCAGGCTGAAAGGCGAAGGCCGAAACCCAGCTATCCTCGGCATGGGATCGCAGTCGGCGCTAAGCCTGGCGGCGGTTGCCTATGTCAACGCGTATCTGGAGATATCTGCTCAGTTCGAAGCGCTGGAGGAAGCGCTGCCCACTCACATCTATGCGACCTCTCAGGGAAGCACGCAGGCCGGCTTGCAGGCGGCGGCAATGCTGCTTGGGCACCCCACTCAAATTCGCGGCATCAACCCGATGGACAGCCGCAACGAAGCCTATGAATTTCCTTCCGCGATTGCCGGTCAGTGCGAAGCGGCGGCGCGTATCCTCGGGTTCGATTTGTCGGTGCCAGAGGAGGAAATCAGCAACTCCACCGATTGGGTGGGCGCCGGCTACGGCCTCCCCTCGGCGGATGCTCAAGAGGCGTGTGCCCTGCTGGCCCGAACCGAGGGTATCCTTGTCGACCCGGTGTATTCGGGAAAAGGGCTCGCCGGCTTGCTTGGCGATATAAGGTCTGGCCTGCTGACGGCAAAGGACCGCGTGGTGTTCATCCATACAGGCGGTCTGCCGGCCATCTTTTCCTACGCCGACGCCATTCTGGCTTGCACCTAGAAATGTCCGTCACGAAGCTGACGAGCTGGTGTTGACCGGCCCAAGCCTTTGCCAATTCGGTGGGACATCAAATCCCAGGATACGGTGGCGCGACTGAAGCAGATGGCTCCTCATCGCGTCAAAAGCCGCTTGCGCGTCACCGGACTTGATTGCATCGACGATCAAGGCGTGCTCGCGATAAACGGTCTGAGCTCGAGTGCTGCTGCCGATCAGCGAGAATTCGCCCACCAGGCGCATACCCAAAAGTATCTGGGGATTGAGCATCGACAGCGTCGCTTCGAAGAGCTTGTTCCCAGTGCACTTGGCAATCGCGATGTGGAATGCCAGGTCAAGATCACCGAAATCACTCTCGCTCAGATCGCTTTTGAACTTCTCATGCGCCGAGATAATTTCAGCCAGATCCTGCGATTTGCCCCGCAACGCGGTGAATGCCGCAGCATCGCACTCAATGGTCAATCGGAACTCGAACGCGCTGATGAGGTCTGCGACATTCTCGATAGGGCTGTAACTTCGCCTTGGTGCCCCGTTGGCGGCAATGACCACGCTGCCGGAGCCGCGACGAGAGTCGATTATCCCCTCGCTGCGCAGTTGCACCAGGGCCTCGCGCACGACGGGGCGTGAAACACCAAAGCTTGCCGCCAGTTCGGTCTCGGTAGGCATGCGCGTGCCTTCGCGCCACTCACCCTCGTCGATCTGGCGACGCAAGCCGTCATAGACGCGCTTCGAGAGCTTGATGCGCTCATCATTTGGAGCACTCATTCGCAAAATCCGCGTGATTCCCCAGTTGTCTTACAAATCTAATCAAGCAAGCGCGGAAAATCCATAACTTGAGCACTGGCCCGAAAGCGGCCGAGCTGATGATCGGATTCTGACGGGGACTAGTGCTGCTTCCCCATGTCAAACATGGTCAGCAATTTGTCGGCTACCGCTCTTCCGAAGACAGCATGATGTTCGACATCCAGGTGGATACCGTCTACCGGGCTGACGCTAATGAACTGCGCGGCGTTCAGATACTCCGCGCCGAAATGGGCTGCGACGTCCTTGTATTTTTCAGCAAGCTGGCCCGATTTGATCCCTCCGCCAGAAAAGATCTCGCCGAGGAATCCGACTTCCTCGATCGGAGCGGGAGCGATGACCAAGATGCGGGGATCGGCTCCTGCGGGACCCGATTTGGCGGACAATATCAGCTCGATCAACGCGACCAATCCCCGAGCGATGTCTTCTGAAGTAAGGCTGAAGCGTGTTTTCAGATCGTTGGTGCCGAGCATCAACACAATTGCGTCCAGCGGGCGGTGGGTATCGATGCACGGCTTGAGGTAGGTAAGTCCGTTGCGTGAGGCGCCTTCAATAGGATCATCAAGAGTTGTAGTTCGACCGGGAAGGCCCTCCTCGATTATGCGGAAGCCCTTTCCCAAGGCTTCCGCCAGTACGCCTGTCCAGCGTGCCGTCTCATCAAATCGCTGACTATCGAACCAACTCCTGGCTGGAGCAGAGCCATGGGTGTTGCTGTCGCCGTAGCACAGAATGCGCCTCAATTTTGTCATCGATCTCGGACCGTTTGCTGCTGCGGCAGTTTTCAAATGAGGAGCAGGGGCGCATCACGCGATGCGACCAGCCGATGTCATGGCGTCGCCTTGACTTGGTTCCAAAGGTCAGTGCGCTTGGTGGGATCTTCGTCCGGCTGCATCCAGAAGATCTTGGTGCCCGCCGGTATGGTATCAGTGGATGTGACCGAATTCGCGTAGCCGGATTTTTCGGTCAGCTCTGCAGCGATCTTCTTGCTGATTACGAAGTTGATCCACTTCAAAGCCAGGTCATAGGAGTCGCCCTTGGCCCCGCTGGTGACCGCCCATGTATCTACCCAGGCGATAACGCCTTCCTTTGGATAGGCTTGCTTATAGTTCAGGCCGCCGGCCGCTAGGGCCTTGATCTGCTGATCGGCGTAAGCGCCGAAAATGATCGGTGCATCATTGTTCTGCGCCAACTGAACCGAATCCTGCACGAACGTGTAGAAGCTCGCGGAATTGTGCTTCAGGTCTACCAGCTTCGGCATGGCATCCTTGAACTGTTGATCAGTCAGATGAAAGGCGTCTGCACGCCGTTCAGGATTGCCGCTGTGGCGAAAGCACTTTCGCCGTCGTCATAGAGCAGCACCTTGCCTTTATACTGAGGATCCCACATCACCGACCACGAGGTGGGCGCCGGATTCACCTTTGCGGGGTCATAAATCAGCGTCATCGGGCTGAAGGCATATGGAATAAGATAGGTCTTGCCGTCGTGAACTGCGCCGGCGATTTTGGAAAGATCCTGGAACTGAGGCAACTGGCCGGCATGATTCGGGATCTTCGACAGATCGATCGGCTGGAGCAGTCCCGCTTCGTAGTATCTCTGCATGCCAGCTGCAGCTGTCGCAAAGATGTCAAAATCCTTGCCTTGGCTACCCTGGATCTTGGCCCACATCTCGTCATTCGACCCTGCAAAAACCACTTCAACGGTCGCGCTGTTGTCTTTCTCGAACTGCGCGACCCAATCCTTGTCGGCGTAACCGTCCCACGTCAGGATGCGCAGCTTGCCCCCGGCGTTTGCCGGTCCGGCAATGGCAAGTGCAAGCACGGACGATACCGCCAGCAGCTTCCCGATTTCGCCGAACAACTTTTTGTACATTCTCATCTCCTCTGGAAGGTGTTCCCACATCGTTGATCACTTCAGATCAGCCGCATATCGGTTCGAGCGCAGTCTGGTTATTCTCGGTAAAGACGTTCGTATCAAAGGTGCTCCCGATCAGCGGTTTGCTTTGCTCCGGCAGTCTAGCTCCCACGGGTTCCGAACGGATCGCAGGAAGATCAATATCTAGTGCATGCAGCGTGCAGTCTGCAATTTATAGAGTCAAGGGGGTGGCAGCGGTTTTTGAGCAAGGCCTTCATTAGCTGGTTTTGCAATTTTTCGTGAACGGCCGCCGCCTACTGCGATCAAATCGGGCTTCTTCGGAAAGCGCCGAAAAAGCCGTGTCCAGGCTGAAACCCGACGTTGCTGAAGCCTGGATTAGCAAGCCGGTTTCGAGGCCCTAGCGGGGTGGAGGCGATGGAAATTTAACGATACGATCCGGAGTGCCTAAGCGAATTTGCGGTATTGCGTTCTGCATGCAATTCAGTATAGGTGCGGCTAAGATTGGCGATGGCGGCATCGCTGACGTCACCCGACGGAATAACGAGTTGGAGGCGAGCCTAACCGGCTAATTGGAAAATGCTTATGAGCGACCAGTCTCTGATCGAAATGACAGATATCGGCAAGACCTATGGCAGCCACACGGTCTTGCGCAATGTCAACCTTGACATCGGCCAAAACGAGTTTCTTGTGGTAGTGGGTCCCTCGGGCTCCGGCAAAACCACAATCCTTCGCATGATTGGCGGATTTGTCGAACCAACGAGCGGGGACATCCTTCTGAACGGATCGCGGATCAACGGCATCCCAGTCAATCGCAGGCCGTTCAACACTGTCTTCCAGGACTATGCCCTTTTCCCGCACATGACGGTTGCTGCCAATGTCGGCTATGGGCTCCGGGTCAAAGGGCTCCGCGCCGACGAGATCAAGAAGCTGGTTGCGCAGACGCTTGATCTGGTAGGGCTGGGCCAGCTCGGGTCACGCTACCCTGCGCAGATGTCTGGCGGACAGCGGCAACGAGTGGCACTGGCGCGTGCCCTTATTTGCAAGCCGCGACTGGTCCTGCTGGACGAGCCGCTCGCCGCGTTGGACGCCGGTCTTCGCCACCAGATGCAGACGTTCCTGAAATCCATTCAGCGCGAGATCCAAACCTCATTCCTGTTCATCACCCACGACCAGGAAGAGGCCATCAGTCTGGCCGATCGCATTTGCGTCATGGATCACGGGGAGGTTGTGCAGGTGGGCCGGCCGGAAGAGGTCTACTATCGACCTTGCAATCGCTATGTCGCGGATTTCTTCGGCGACAACAATCTCGTTGACGCGCAGGTGAGGACAGTCAACGGCGATGGCATCGCGGTGGAGACGCCATTTGGGATGGCGGTGGCTCGGGGCGATCAAGGGATTCATTTCAACGCCGGCGAGGCGGTGACGCTTGCGGTGAGACCCGAGAACGTTGAGCTTCTCGGAGCAAACGGATCCGCACCGGCCGGGCACGTCAAATCAGTCTCCTTCGTGGGGCCGTTGTCGCTCGTAGAAGTTGAATCGACCAAGTCGCCCGGTGCGACCCTGCACGTTAAGCAACTCAGCAGCCAATTGGCTGCGCCGTTCAAAATAGGCGCCGGCGTGACAGTCTCATGGAAGGGTAAAGAGACGTGGGTCATCCGCAAGTGAACTCAAGGAAAACCCCAGGGCTGGGATCCGCCGGAGAGGCCCGGCTAATCAATAGCCTCGTTATCATCGCCTATGTCTTGCCGATCGCTTTGATCCTAGGGCCATTTTGTATTTTCTTTGTCGTAAGCTTCGGACGCGTTGAGGCCTCCGCCGTCGTTATCGACTTCAACCTGTCGAACTACGTTCGGATTTTGGCGGACTCTACCGTCCGCATGGTCATTGGGCGGACCCTCGTAATAGGCGTTGCGACAGCCTTTGTGTGCACTCTGGTGGGCTTTCCGGCCGCCTATCTGATGAAGATTCTTGGCCCGACGCGGCGCTCTCTTTTGATGGTGGCGTTTGCCGTGCCTTTGTTGATGAGCTACGTCATCAAGATCTACACAGTCCGCAATCTGCTTGGCACAAATGGCGTCGTCAACCATTTCCTGATGGCCTCGGGCCTTGTCTCCCAACCGCTCGAATTCTTCACGCTAAGCTACTACGGGGTCTTCTTGACCTTGACATCGGTGTTGCTGCCGTTTGCCGTTTTTCCGATTTTCCTGTCCCTTGATCGCATTCCGGCAAGCTTGGTCGAAGCGGCCGCCGACCTGGGCGCCAGTCGCACGCGCATTTTCTGGACGGTGATATTTCCGTTGAGCCTGTCGGGGGTGGCAGTTTCGCTGACATTCACCTTTGTGCTGGCGATCGGTGATTTCATCACCCCGGAACTGGTTGGCGGGCCTAACGGATTCACACTTGGCCGCATCATCTTCAGTCAGTTCGGTCTTGGCTTCAACTGGCCGTTCGGTGCCGCGCTCTCAATTTTCATGATGATGATTGTCACGGTGGCTCTGGCATTGGCTACCCGCATCCGTCCACCTGGAAAGGTGACATTTTGAAGTCCGCACGCTCCACGGTCGTCGTCCTTTGCGCGGGGACGGCGCTGATCTTGGCTGTCCTTTACGGGCCGATTCTCATGGCCATCGTTACCGCCTTCGTGCCGATCCGCGGCGGCGTGTTCCAATGGGATCAGGTTTCCATCGTGGCGTTTGAGAGCATCAGTGGCGACATTGTCGATGCCCTGAAATTGACCCTGATCGTCGGGTTTGTCGCTTCCACGATCGCGCTGGCGATCAGCACCGGAATTGCTCTTTACTGCGCACCAGGAACTGGGTTGGGCAGAAAGTTCATTGAGTTCCTGATCTTCCTCCCATTTGTAATGCCTCCTATCATTACAGGGCTCGCTCTGCTGATTTCCTTCCGAGAGGCCGACGTCCCGAGGTCGCTTTTGACTGTCTTGGTTGGCCATATAACGATCTTGCTGGCGATCGCCTATCGGACCATCGTGACGAGGCTACGCGAAATGGGCGCTTCCCTGGTCGAGGCGTCGCTCGATCTGGGTGCCAGCCGGCTTCAGACTTTCTGGTGGGTTGTGCTACCCAATCTCAAACCGGCTCTGATGGCGTCATTCGTCCTATGCTTTGCGCTATCGTTCGACGAGACCATGGTCACTCTGCTTCTGACCGGTGGCCAAAGCACTTTCCCAGTTCGGCTTTGGGGCATGATGCGCCTTGGCTTCTCGCCCTCGATCAGCGCCCTGGTCGTCTACATTCTCGCCATTAGCACGGTATTGAGCCTCTTCCTCATCAGGCTTTTTATCCCCGCACGCTCCAATGCGGCCGCCTAAAAACGAACTTGGCCGTTGAGCCCGGTGGCCATTATAAAGACACCCGGCCCGAAGGCCTCGGCGGCGAGGAGGAGCCCTTCGGTCCGCTCGCACCATTCTTTCGCTTCAAGGACGAGGCGGACGTTATCGCTCAAGCCAACGATATCAGATTCGGACTTCCCTCCTAAGTCTATGCCAAAAATCTTCGCGGCTGGTTGGCGCGGCCTTAGGCCGCGCTCGCTATCCTGGCCGCAAAGTCGCGATAGGTGTGCAGGGGGCGGCCCAAAATACTGGTCAGCCGTACAACGTCACAGGCCTCCGGGACCATGCCGTCGCTGACATAGCGCTCGGCCATCAGGCGCATCTCGTAGGCCGTCCATTTTGGCATGAAGCTCGCCATTTTCTGCTCGAACGCGCCGGGATCGTCGCCGCCATAGACCACCGGGCGATCCAGAAGGTCCGACCAGATCCTGGCCACGTCGGGGCCGGTCAGCGTGTCGGGCCCCACCACGTTGATGGTCTCGACCGGCAGCTTGCCGGGCGCGGAGTCGCGGCGGATCAGCTCGATCGCGGCTACTTCGGCGATGTCACGGGCGTCGACCATGGCTACGCCCTTGCTGCCAATCGGCATCGGATAGACGCCATGCTCCATAATGACGTCCTTTACCATCGACTCGTTGTCGATGAAGTAGGTCGGACGCAAGATGGCGGCGCTGAAGTCCATCTGCACCAGCATGCGCTCGGCGCCGAACTTCACGGCGAAGTGCGGGACGTTCACCGCCCGATCGGCTTCGAACACCGAGAGATAGACGACATGGTCGACGCCCGCTTCGCGAGCAACGTTGAGTGCGATGATCGCCTGGGCAAATTCGTCACCTGTGACGGCATTGAGTAGGAAGAGGGTGCTCACGTCTTTGAAGGCGCTGCGCAGCGCATCGACGTCGAGGAGATCACCCTTGGCGACGTCCACACCGGTCGGAAAGCTGGCTTTCGCGGGGTCACGGGTCAGCACACGTACCGTCGCGCCGCGCTGAAGGAGTTGGTCGACGACATGGCGGCCGACGCGGCCGGTGGCACCTGTAACAAGGATGGTCATTGGGGTTCACTTTCTGTTTGAGTTAAAAGGCACGCTCAAAATGAGTGATCCACATACATCCCGATAGGTGGTATGTTTGGACAGGTCGTCTCATAGGTGGAACAGAAAAGAACAAGATCGTGGATATTGTCGCTCTTGCCGACTTCAACTTAGTGGCCCGCCACGGCGGGTTCGGAAAGGCCTCGCGCGCCGCCGGCCGGCCAAAGGCCACCCTTTCCAGACGCGTGGCCGATCTCGAGGCAAGTCTTGATCTGCGCCTCTTCGAACGTGGTGCGCGGACGCTCAAGCTCACGGAGGAGGGACGAGCCCTGTTTGAACGAACGGGCTTTCTGCTCACGGAACTTGATGAGACGGCGAAAGCGATCGCTTCGGGCGGCCGTAGCCCGCGTGGTCGGCTACGCATCAGCGCGCCACTGCTCTTTTCTCAGACCGCGGTCGGAAAGCTCGCGGCCGGCTTCGTCCTTAGATATCCGGAGGTTCGGTTGGAGATCACCACGGAAGATAGGGCGGTGGACATGATCGAAGAAGCCTACGACCTCGTCATGCGGGTCAATCCGGAGCCGGATGCCACCCTTGTTGGGCGAGTGTTCCTGCGCGATCGGCTGGTGGTGGTGGCCAGTCCGCACCTGCCGCCCCCTGCCTCTGGGCGTCCTGTTCCCGCGATCAGTCGAGGCTCGTTGAACGATTCCGAAGCCTGGCAAGTCACGACCTTGTCCGGCAAGTCGACGATTGACGCCAAGCCAGTGCTCAGCCTGGCGTCGTTCGTCATGGTCCGGGATGCGGTGCGCATGGGGCTTGGCGCCGCGCGCCTCCCGTTGTCGCTTGCCAGCGGCGATTTGGCTGCCGGCAGGCTAGTGCATTGGGGGGATGTGTCAGGGCCCGAGACGGCGCTTTGGGCTCTTTATCCCTCGAGGCGTTTGCTCAGCCCCCGCGTGTCAGCGTTCCTCGACTACTTGAAAGAAGCCTTTCCGCAAGGGACGGCTGATGAATTGGCAGGCTATGTCGCGGACTGAACATCCCGGCCACCCTTCCCTATGAACCCAGCTCTGCTTCGATCAAAATGTGAGGGGCAGCAGATCAAGCCGACGGTACTTTTCGGCGCGACTTAACGTCCAGAAAGTACCGTCCGTTCTCGGCCTGACGCTTTTTGCAGGCCAATCTGAAAGCGCTCCCGATTGAGATCGGATGCAAGTGAAAAAAGTTACGGAGCAATTTAAGCAGACGTTCTGGACTGTTTGCCTACCGGGGTGGAGTCTGGCGCGCAATGCTTGAGCTTCAGCCGGAACTAAAATGGCATTGCCCTCCGATTCAGATTTCCACGCCCGCGAAACGCTCCGCCCGATCGGCCCTAATCCGCAGAACTGGGTGTTGGATCGGGAAGGCATCGACCACAGCAGCACAAATCTTCGCCAGTCCTCGATCTGCCTTCTGGAAGCGTTCGGCTAGAGTCACGATCGGTGTCGACCAAACGAGGTCGTACAGTTCTTGTCTGGTGAAGGTGCGTTGCATTTTTGGATATAACGGGGATTTGGTGGGGTTGCGACACCCCAGTCGCAACGCTGCTCAAAGTCAAGCAAGGGTGCACAGTTCTGGCCCCACGACGCCAGCACTGTTCCCTGTTAGGCTGAGTTCATTTCCCTGATATGCCGGTAGGGAATTCTCCGCCAAAGCATTGAAACTGCGCCAGGATTTCAGGTTCGAATTCCTGCTCGAGGCGAAAATGACCGAAAATTCGCTGTTTTTCGGCACCTAACAGGGAAAATGGGACAGAGACCGGTTCGCAGGTGACTGGCAGCACCACCATAACCTTTGATTTCGTTGCCGAAAATTGAGCGAGGCCAGAAACTTCCGGGCCCGTTGACGGGCTGGGCAAAAGGCGATCCCCGCGTTTGCTCCCGTCAAGTTGGAGGCGCAGCACCATCGAGTGACTAACCACCATTGCCCGGACGACACAAGCCTACACTGCCGCTGCATGCCCATGCTGGAAGGCCAAACTCGGGGCCGCCACTTGTTACCGTTCGCTTCCGGCCGCTGCTCCAGATTGTTGGGGCAGCATCTTATGAAGCGAGGTGAATAGCAGACGGCAACGAGTTGATGTCCTTGATCTCCAAGGTTTATTAGACCGCCGGCTCGGACCTGGAGGGCACGCGCCTCTGACCTCCTGGGAATCGGTCAAGATGCGCATTGCGCTCGTCCGTTTAACTCGTCGCATCCCCACGAAGGAGTTGGAGAACATAGCGCTTGGCGCCCTGTACCGCCGCCTCCAACGGCAGACCTTGAGCTAACGATGCGGCGATGGCGCTGGACAGCACGCAGCCGGTGCCACGCATCCCCCCATGGACGCGAGGCGCTTCGACCCGAACGGCGCGACGGTCCGGCTGCATGAGAAGGTCATTCGCTTGATCTCCGTGCGCGTGCCCGCCCTTGACGAGCACGGCGGTCCGCGCCGTCGCCAACAGGTCCTCGCCTTGAACGCACGCGCCTTCTTCGTCCTTCGCAGGGTCTGCTCCCACCAACGTTGCCAGCTCGATCAGGTTGGGGGTCACGAGCCGGCAGAGCGGCATCAGATCACGGCGCAACACGTCGACGGCATCGTCCTCCAGCAACACGCGTCCCGAGGTCGAGGCAAGCACAGGGTCGAGGACCACCGGCACCTTCGGATGGGCCGCCAGGACAGAGCCGACCGCCTCAATGGCTGCCGCCGTCCCCAGCATGCCGATCTTGACCGCTGCGACCGGATTGGCAGCAAAGGCAGCGCGCATTTGGGCGGCGATAAGCTGCGGCGGCATCTGCTCGATATGTTCGACGGCCGAGTGCGTCTGGACGGTCACGGCCGTGACGGCGAGGCAACTGCGCAGTCCAAAGGCAGATACGGTCTCGACGTCTCGGGCTGTTCCCGCGCCGCCACTTGAATCGCAGCCGGCGACGATCAGCACATGCGGCGTCAACGCCATTGGGCTGTCGCCGCCAGCCATTCAGCTGTCCGCGCCTCGGGGTGCGTGTTGCGGGTGATGTCGGTGACGACCGCCGCACTTTGGGCGCCGTGCGCGAAGACACCGGCTACGCGCTCGACGGTGAGCCCGCCGATGGCGACAAGCGGAAGTTCGCCTACGCGCTGCTTCCAGACAGCGACGCGATCCAGCCCCTGCGGATCCCATTTCATCGCCTTGAGAATGGTCGGGTAGATCGGTCCGAGCGCGACATAGTCCGGCTCGGCTTGGAGCGCTGTTTCGAGTTCGGCGCCGTCGTGGGTGCTGAGGCCCAGCCTCACGCCCGCCCTGCGGATCGCCTTCACATCAGCCTCCGCCAGATCTTCCTGGCCAAGGTGAACGAAATCGCAATTTTCCTCGATCGCAACACGCCAGTAATCGTTGACGATGAGCTGGCAGCCGTGGCGGTCACAGACTGCCTTCGAGGCGCGAATTTCCCGGCGCAGCGAAGCTTCGTCCTGGTCCTTGATGCGCAGCTGCACCAGCCTCACGCCGAGCGGCACCAGACGTTCGATCCAGGCGGCGGAATCGACGATCAGGTAGAACGGATCGAGCTTCATGAGAATGCTGCCATGCCGATGACGGGGGTGGAGGGAACGGCCATGTCGCGCGGCTCGAGCAGGCCGGCGCAATAGGCCTCGCGGCCGGCCTCGACCGCCGTGCCAAAGGCCGCGGCCATGGCAACAGGATCGCCTGCCTTGGCGACAGCGGTGTTGAGCAGCACCGCGTCGTAGCCGAGCTCCATCACGGCCGCGGCATGCGAGGGCCGGCCGATGCCGGCATCGACGATCAGCGGAATGCCGGGGAAATGGCCGCGCAGGCTTCGCAGCGCATCGAGGTTCTGCGGCCCGCGGGCGGAGCCGATCGGCGCGCACCAGGGCATCAGGAGCCTGC